>NZ_JBCPGA010000090.1:0-3421 GCF_040914135.1 Ruminococcus sp. RTP21204st1_B2_RTP21204_210225
AAAAAAAGACTGCTGTCTTGCTTTTTGGCAAGATCGCAGCCTTTTTTCTTGGGGACTTTTTTTACAGCCCCTTTTTTCTGTTTGCAGGAAAGCGGAATTTGCTTGCATAATTTGGGGCGTTTTTTTGCAAAGAAGCATAAAAATGCAATTATTTTATATTGATACTGCAAAATCGTCCGCGCAAGCTTAAACTAACTATTGATAATAGTCAATATCTTTTATTATCTATTTTATACCATGAAATTACATTTATTCATAAAAAATCGTTATAGATTTAAACGAAATGTAAAAAATCAGCTCACAAAATCTGCGTTTACCCTTGCAATTCAGAAAAATATGTGGTATAATTATATTGCTGTAATAGGAGCACAGCATGAAATGCTGGCAGTGTGTTTTCAATTGTCAGATGAATTTCTGTATAGCTTATGCTTAATAATAAGGAAAGAAAATGAATGTGCCGGCGTGTGCTGTTTCATTATAGCGCCTATTAACGATATTTTTTTTGAAAAGGAGTTATTGCAACATGTCAAAGATCGATTTGAGCAAGTACGGTATCACCGGAACTACAGAAGTTGTTTACAATCCTTCTTACGAGCAGCTGTTCGAGGAAGAAACAAAGCCAACACTCGAAGGCTATGAAAAGGGTCAGGAAAGTGAGCTTGGCGCAGTAAACGTTATGACAGGCGTTTATACAGGCCGTTCACCTAAAGATAAGTTCATCGTTATGGACGAAAATTCTAAGGACACTGTTTGGTGGACTTCTGACGAGTACAAGAACGACAACCACCCAGCTTCACAGGAGGCTTGGAAGTCTGTTAAGGAACTCGCTATCAAGGAGCTTTCAAATAAGAGACTTTTCGTAGTTGACGCATTCTGCGGCGCTAACAAGGATACAAGAATGGCTATCCGTTTCATCGTTGAGGTTGCTTGGCAGGCTCACTTTGTAACAAATATGTTCATCAAGCCAACTGCTGAGGAGCTTGAGAACTTTGAGCCTGACTTCGTTGTATACAACGCTTCAAAGGCTAAGGTAGAGAACTATAAGGAGCTTGGTCTTAACTCTGAGACAGCTGTTATGTTCAACATCACAAGCCGTGAGCAGGTAATCATCAACACTTGGTACGGCGGAGAGATGAAGAAGGGTATGTTCTCAATGATGAACTACTTCCTTCCACTCAAGGGCATGGCTTCAATGCACTGCTCAGCTAACACAGATAAGAACGGAGAGAACACAGCTATCTTCTTCGGTCTGTCTGGTACAGGTAAGACAACACTTTCTACAGACCCTAAGAGACTTCTTATCGGTGACGACGAGCATGGCTGGGACGACAACGGAGTATTCAACTTCGAGGGCGGTTGCTATGCAAAGGTCATCAACCTTGATAAGGATTCTGAGCCTGATATCTACAACGCTATCAGAAGAGACGCTCTTCTTGAGAACGTAACTCTTGACGAGAACGGCAAGATCGACTTTGCTGATAAGAGCGTTACAGAGAACACTCGTGTATCTTATCCTATCGACCATATCCAGAACATTGTAAGACCTATTTCTTCTGCACCTGCTGCAAAGAACGTTATCTTCCTTTCAGCAGACGCATTTGGCGTACTTCCTCCAGTATCTATCCTCACACCAGAGCAGACACAGTATTACTTCCTCTCTGGCTTTACTGCAAAGCTTGCAGGTACAGAGCGTGGAATCACTGAGCCTACACCAACATTCTCAGCTTGCTTCGGTCAGGCTTTCCTTGAGCTTCACCCAACAAAGTATGCTGAGGAGCTTGTTAAGAAGATGGAGAAGAGCGGTGCTAAGGCATACCTGGTAAACACAGGTTGGAACGGCACAGGCAAGAGAATCTCTATCAAGGATACTCGTGGAATTATCGACGCTATCCTTAACGGCGACATTCTCAACGCACCTACAAAGAAGATACCACACTTTGACTTTGAAGTTCCAACAGAGCTTCCAGGCGTTGATCCTGCAATTCTCGATCCTCGTGACACATATGCTGACGCTTCCGAGTGGGAGACAAAGGCTAAGGATCTTGCAAGCAGATTTGTTAAGAACTTTGCTAAGTATGAGGGCAACCCAGCAGGTAAGGCTCTTGTATCAGCAGGTCCAAAGGAATAATCAATAACTCTGATACTATTATATAGTATAAAAGCTGCTGTGCCTTTTGGTACGGCAGCTTTTTTGTGCTCTTGAAAAAGTGTGATGAAGGTGGTATAATTGGTATGGAGGCGAATTTAGTTTGGAAAAGAAGAATTATGCCGCAAGGGTGGCTATATATGCCATGGGGCTTGTGATACTTGCCGCAGGGATAACGATGAACATCAAAACAGGGCTAGGTGTATCCACTATTATATCAGTGCCATTTGCCATATCGAGTATATGGAATGTGAATTTTTCTCTTGTGACTTTTGCTACATATGCACTGTTCGTTGTGATAGAAATGATAATAAAAGGCAGCGACAGAACTGTTATAGACTGGCTGCAAATACCATTCAGCATTGTGTTCAGCCTGCTGCTGAATATGTTTTCAAAGCTGCTTGATTTCAATTTCGGGCATTTGTGGCAAAACACGCTGTATCTGGCAGCAGCGATAATCTGCACGGGTTCTGGAATGTCAATGATGATAGCCATGAAGTTCGTGCCGAATCCAGCCGACGGTCTTGCTCAGGCTATAGGAAAAGCCTTTGGAAAGAACATGGGCTTTGGCAAGAATATACTTGACGCATCGTGTGTTGCCATTGCCTGCGTGATAGGTCTGCTGTTTGACAAGCGGATAATAGGTATCGGTATCGGAACGGTGGCGGCAATGCTCCTTGTGGGAAGGTGCGTGGCAGTATTCGACCATTTCTTCAAAGACAGAATGAAAAGTGCCGCAGGGCTTGCAGAATAAAAAACGCCGCAGAGGACAGAAATCTCTGCGGTATTTTAGTATTTATATAATAAAAAATCCGCTCTACATAACGTAAAGCGGATACAAGCAAAAGCTTAAACTTTTGCTGGCGCGGATTGAGAGATTTGAACTCTCGCGCCCGTTTCCAGACCTACTCCCTTAGCAGGGGAGCCCCTTCACCACTTGGGTAAATCCGCAAACCTGTATATATAAAAAATGTGGCGGACAGGGTGGGATTCGAACCCACGGTACGTTGCCGTATCACTGGTTTTCAAGACCAGCTCCTTAAACCACTCGGACACCTGTCCACATTAATTATTTGTTTTGTGTCGTTCTCTCTCAGCGACTTAATTATTATAGCACAGTTCATCTGTCTTGTCAACCCCTTTTTCAAATTTTTTTTGCGAAATTTTTTTAAGCATAAATATTCCTTCGTATGCTAACGTGTAGGTTTGTCAATCATATTGGACACTATTATTAAGAAATTCGATAGGCGAAAACCATTTGAGGGGACGCATAGG
>NZ_JBCPGA010000091.1:0-3391 GCF_040914135.1 Ruminococcus sp. RTP21204st1_B2_RTP21204_210225
GATGAGTTTCTGCTGAACGGTTCAAAGCCTAACAGGATAGTTGGAAATACTCTTGTTCACGGCACTTTCTATATTTCAGGCAATTATCGTAACGAATACGGCGAATGGGACAGCTGTTCACTTACCGATGAACAGATAGAAAAGTACAAGCAGCAGTTTGATCATATCATAGTAGATCTGCCCGAGATCGGGCTGGTTGCTGTGAGAGAAACAAAGCCGGAAGTGATCCAACCGCTTGAAGAATATGAAGAAGAACCGGAAATCGAACAGACAATGTAAAGGAGAATGAAACTATGAGAATACACGCATCTATCAACAGAATGGTAAACAAAGAGGATTCAGCAATCAAGGCATATGCCAGCGTAACGATGGACGGTATGTTCGCCGTTCACGGACTGAGGGTCATCGAGACCGAAAAGGGCAGATTTGTCAATATGCCCTCCACCTCATACACCGATAAGGACGGCAACAAGCAGTACAGCGACACCTTCCACGCCATAACCAAGTCGGCGAGAACTGCCGTAAATCAGGCTGTGCTCAATGCTTATGATCTCAAGCTGCAGCAGGTTCAGCAGACGGATATCGAGGTGGAGAACACTCCCGATGAGGAAATGTCGGAGCCTGAAGATGAACCTGAACCGGAGCTAAGTATGTAGTTTGCTAAAGCATTTGCTGTGTATCTTGTAACAAAGGTAGAACTTTTGCAAAAAGTATAGATTTGTGGGCGGATATATGCTATATTGCTTGACAAGGAGCGTGATGATATGAAAAGAGCGATATATATTTCAATACTTTGCACAGTAATGCTGACTGCCTGCGGGAATGTATCGGAGTCAACGAAAAGTGCAGAAACCTCAGATGTGAGCCAAACTGCGGTCACGGTAACATCGGCAAAGGAAGAAATGGATACAAGTAAAACCACAACGACCATTAAAAAGATTTCGCAGACGGTATCATCTTCCTCAAAGCTGACAGATACTGAAGTAACTGCGGTTAAGAAATCAAGCACTTCAAATACAGGCGGCAATTCAGTTCAGGGGCAGAATAACGCTGTACAGGGTAATAACCAAGCTGTGCAGAATAATACTCCATCCAACAATTCTCAGGACAATAACTTAGCGGAGCAGAACGCCCAGCCGTCCAATGAGAAGTCTCAGAATAACGAGCCGTCTGCCACCCAATCAACAACGGCAAAGCCGTCATCATCGGCAGTGTCTGCGGTAACAAATCCGCCTGACACAACGACAAATCCGCAGACTACAACAGTGCCGCAGACTCAACCACCCTTGCCGGTGCCTACTGAGGAAGAACGATATATGGATATCGGCAGAAGCTTATCTCATAACGGCTCTGATTACAGCAAGGCAGAGGCGGTATACAACTGGATGACTGAAAACGGTTCGGGCACTTGTGTGAATTATTCGTGGCAGACCTACTATTTGTGCAAAGGTACAGGTTTGGAATGCTATCTTGCATGGACGCCGTCAAAACTGTATGGTCATGTAGCAAATGTCGTTAAGGTAAACGGAACATGGTTTGTTCTTGATACGCAGGGACAAGGATTTCTGCTGAATAACGACTGCGGATTCAGCGAAATAATAGATATTGATGAATCATATGTATCAGTGGCGGATTTGATAAGCAACCAAAGATATGATGAAATATATTAAAATGTGCAAACGAAAGAGCCGAAATCCGGCTCTTTTTCTTTGCAAAAATGGAAAGGAGAAATGCACTTTATGTTCAAAAAATCGAAAATATTAAAGAAACTCAGCGCAGGGTTCATGGCAGGACTCTGTGCTTTTTCTATGTTCGGTTCATCTATGAGCGGAGCAATCACAGCAAGTGCCGCAAGCACACCTATGGAAAACCCGGCATTCCCGTCAGCGGATACGGTGATCGCAAAGGCGGCGACCTTGCTGGGTACACCGTATACCTATGGAAACAAGGGCTACTGGTATGCGTATGATCAGGGTCAGTACACTCCGCTTTCTGTTGAAACGATAAATAATCTCGGCATTGACTGTTCGGGTCTTGTGTACTATACTCTTACTCAGCTTGGATACAAAACATCGGGGTTCAGTTGGAACAACCCTGTGCCTGCTGACACAGATCATTGGCTTACAGTCAATGATAACTGCACCATAACTTACGACGGAAAGACTTCAAAGGTCGAAGTCGAAAAGAAGAACATCAAGACAACGGACCGCCCGTATTGGGAGTGTGCTGACGGTTCGGTTATTACAGCAGGTTCTGTGGTGGTCGCTCAGAATCCGGTTGGTGAGGATCACGCTTGGATATATATGGGCGAATTTGATTCAAGAAATGATGTAATAAGCTATCTGAAGTCTATTGGAGTTTCGGAAAAACTCATAAACTCAAAGACAGTAGGCGACGGCACAGGCGCAGGAGGTACACACTGGAGAATCGAATCAAACGGTTCTGAGGGCGTTGTTATCAACAACAAGACTGACGGCAAGACCGCAACGGCTATGAATATGTCGGCTTTCAGGATCACAAAAAATGATGTGAAATTTGAAATAACCAAGGTTCTTGCTTCGGACAAAACTGTTAAAATTTCAGGCACAAGCAAGGTAGACGGCACGGTTGCAAAATACGGAGTATATACCGATAAGGCTTGTAAAAACAAGGTCGGCGAGATCACTATCGGCAAGGACGGAACAGGCTCCATTCAGTTACCTGAAAAGAAGTATTACGTTAAGGAGATCTCCGCACCGACAGGTTACAGTATCTCTGAAGAAGTGTTCGCATTAAAGGCTGACGAAAATATATTTGTGACCGAAGATTTTACGAGAGGCACAATTAAGGTCAATAAGACCGCCGAAGATGGGATCGTAAGCGGCAGAGAGTTCAAGGTCACAGGAAACGACGGCAGCAGTTACACCAAGAAAACCAATGCAAACGGCGTTGCCGAATTTAGCGGATTAAAGGTATACAACACATCTACGGGCAAATCGATCACCTACACCGTATCCGAGATCAATGTAGATACAAGATACGAAGTTCCTAAGGCTCAGAATGTTACGCTGACAAGCGGAGATGTTGATCTGACTGTGAATGTGAAGTTCAACAATCAACTTAAAACGGGCTCGATAAAGATCAATAAACAGTCTGAGGATAATCAGAACGGAGACAGAGAGTTTACTATTACGGGCAACGGTAAGACCTACACAATTAAAACAGGTTCGGACGGTGTTGCAATTCTTTCCGATATTCCTGTTTACAACAGCAATAATGAGAAGATCGTGTACACCATTTCCGAGAAAAATGTTCCCGTAAGATATGTAGTTCCAGCGGATCAGACTGCAACCCTTACGTCAGACGCAACAACAACCAAGACATTCAAAAATATCCTCAAGAAATTTACTCT
>NZ_JBCPGA010000092.1:0-3365 GCF_040914135.1 Ruminococcus sp. RTP21204st1_B2_RTP21204_210225
TGTCTTAAAAATGGACATAAAAATAGACCTTTCTGCTTTTAAAACAAAAAGGTCTGATAAAAAAGGAGTATAACTTTCGGCTTTAAAAGCTTTTGTTATACTCCTGATTATATTGTTGTTTAGATAAGTCTTAAAAACATACCATTCATACCGTTCAAATGCTTACCGTCTTTAATCGGTCCACGTCGATATGAATGTAACAGATCCGAATGACAAAAAGTGCATAAGTCAATTACAGAGATATTTTGCTCTTTTAAACCTGCCCTGATCAGCATCTCTTTGTTAGCACCGAATAAGTCAATATGCGGCTTTTCATATTTATCTGATATAAAATCACCTAAACCAGCATTTTTGAATTGAACTGCCACGTCGTTTCCGACCTCGAAACAGCATTTGCCGATTGACGGACAAATTACTGCAATTAAATTTGAAGGATCAGCACCAAAAGCGTCATGCATTGCATTAACAGTATTAGAAATAATCCCATTAAGTGTTCCTTTCCATCCTGCATGTAGCATTCCTATTGATTTAGTTTTTGTATCAACTAATTGGATGATTGCACAATCTGCCGAATACATGTACAAAGTAATCTTATTTGAATTAGTAATCAAACCGTCTGCTCTCGGAGCAATTGGTTCATTATATATATCTATTAAATCCGCCTCTGTAACAATCCTTACAATATTTGTACCTGCAATCAGTCTGTTTGTAATTACCATATTAGGATCTACATTTATCGCTGAACAAAACAATCTAAAATCGTTACGGCTGTTCTCAATATCCAAAGGTTTGTAAATACTACAATTTAATGAGCCCCATTCTCCTTCAGAAGTACCGCCGTTTCTCGTGCTGCAATATCCTTCTGCAATTCCAGTATTGTTAATTGCAGAGATTTGAATCATCGGCATGCCATTTTTAGTGATAAATTCGTAAGTCATTACATCCTCCATGATTATATCTTTTTGAATACTGTTCAATTTTTTGCCTGAAATCATCGCTCCACATTGTAGTATCGCTGTTTAAAAAGTCGACATCTACCATGTTGAATCCTGACATATTTTGAATTATTGCCTTGCAGAAATCTGAATCCATAAAGTTCAAATTTGATTTTTCAGAAGCAATCACCTTATCAAAATCCCAAGAAAAGACTTTTCCACTTAATGAAGCAGAAAATAAGGTTGATCCTAAAAATTTTACGTCAAGAAGTTGGTCGTCATGCGTGAGCTTTTTCAAAAAAACAGTTTGACAGTTTTCTTCAACTCTGTATATGCACATGCTATATGAATAAGCTGTTGTAGCTGCATATAGATTATTTTTGTAATTGAATAATATACATGCACTTATGCCACTATTATTTTCATTTTCACGGTCATTGGCTAACACAGAATGATTATTTGTTCCGTCATATACCAAAGCAAATTCAGACTTTTTCTCATCATCATAGTTACCGGCAATATGATATGTACGATTCCTATCAGAATCTAAAACGTCAATAGCACGTAAAAAAACCGAGTCAGGAACTAAACCACTTATGTCTGTGCATTCTGTGATTTGTAATTTATCTTTACCAAGAATTTTTATATTAATAACAATAGGTCTATTTTTAGTAGTTTCAGCAAGAACTAACGCTGTCGTGGTCTCCAAACTGTCATTTATAATTTTTAGCTTTCTGCATTTACAGTTGAATTGTTTATTCAAGTCAGCATGGCACAACTTATAAAATCGATTATTTATAAAGTCTATTTTATAAATCTCAATAATGCCCAAGTCAGTTATAGCCCACAAATTGCCGTTATTTGTGAATTCTATAGAAAGGACTCTGCCGTTCATCGGTATTTTACAAACCAACATTTCGTTTGAAGTGTTCCAAATACTGATGCTCTGATCGTATGAAGAAGCTGCAACATATAAAACCTTATTATAGAAGTAATGTTTTAGATCCCAGATCCAATCGTCATGTGCCTGGAATACCTTTTTACACTTCCAATTATACATATGCCTAACCTTTTTCCAGCAACTTATAGAGCCTGAATAGGAGGCAAGATATATTTCATTTTCGCTGATTACATCTAAAGTATGTATTCCATGATAATGTCCCGGCAAATATTCTGAAACCAATTCATTTTTAGTATCAATTATTTGAAGTGATCTGTCTACAGAACAAGTTATTATTTTGTTATCGTCCAAATATAATGCATCCTCAACTTCTGCAATTTGTTTCCCATAATAAACTTGCAAATTAAAGTCATTGCTTATCATATTAGTTCTACTATATTCATATATATTAGGCATAGACTTTGATTGCGAATTACTCGTTAATACAAATTTGCAGCCACTACATGATACTGCAATATTGTTGAAGCCTATAAACTTATCAGTTCGTTTATTATGATCATGTGCGTTATCTGCAATAATCACTGATTCGGATTCAGATACTAATTCAATTACTGATTTTGTTATTCCTCGAATATTTATAATTAGCTCTAAATCATCATTCCATCCAGTCTTTTTAATATCATATATATATGCATCTTCCATGCACTTTATTTCGTGCCATAAGTTATTTTGTATCACCATAAAGTTGTGGTCAAATACTAGTTCACGTATTTGTTTGCCATAGGAACAATAAAGCCTATCATAATCATATACCATTTTACACTTAGCTCGTTCTAATTGTACAAATCTAAATACAAGAGAAAAATCGTTTTCACTTCTAGAATCAAAACGATATATACTTCCATCTATAACTGATATAAAAAATACATCCTGATTATCTGTCGATAATATTTGTTGAACAGATCCTTTCAGATTGCATGAATGTTTTAAACAAATTATAATATTTCCGTTATCAATAGAACAGTCCCATACACAAAATGTACCGTTTCTATCACCGGTCAATAAGCGTCCTGTTTTTTTTGAGTATACAGATGACATAACCTGCTCGCCTTTATATGTTGACAAAATTTTAAAACTGCCTGTATCTAAATTATATGCCCATATCCCACCGGCGGATATAGAAAGTAAATTGTTATCCACCCGGCACATCGTATGTATAGCTGCCGAATGACCAGATGACTGAAATGTTTCTTCTGTTAAATATGCTTGATTAAAATTTGCTGTTTTAAGTTTCCCATCTATGCATAATGTGCTAAGTTTAGTCATATTTAGCGTCGTTAAATTTAAATCAAGACCGCTAAAATTAAATGTACTCAAGTTATTATCTCGTGTTAATTTAGCAACATTAACTAAATTTTTAACAGCTTCGGCACATTTTATATTATGAAAATTCGTAACCGCCTAATAACATACCGCCCCTAAATAAAAGATCCCCAAGCTGCGGTTCGAGGATTACTCATGTTGCTTTA
>NZ_JBCPGA010000093.1:0-3009 GCF_040914135.1 Ruminococcus sp. RTP21204st1_B2_RTP21204_210225
ATAAATTCCTTTTCTATGAGTTCGTATAGATCGCTCATAATCGGATAATCCTCGTTTTTCTGCGTACTGAAATCCGTGAAGTCATCAATACCGAATCTTGCGTACAGCTTCATCAGCATAATTTCTATCGTATCGACTTCGGCGTCACTAAAATCCTTGTACGCTCTGAAAAAGTCTTTCAAATAGCTGATGTGCTGACTTAAACGGGTTACTTTTCGGAATGTTTCAGGGCTGTCATCGGTTTCCTTTTCTTGATTTCCAAAGCGAGAATTTTCTGACCACGCTTTTGGCTCAAGCGGATTTATCATAAACTCACCCGACATCATATCAATGTAAGTGCCGCCAAGGTTATTGCACAGATCCTCATATTCGTGTTCAGGGTCTAAGCAAAGTATAGATTTGCCTGATTCACGCTGATTGCACAACAGCAGTTTCATAAGATAAGACTTGCCCTGACCGCTGTTGCCGAGTATAAGAATGTTGGAGTTTGTTTTGTCCTCAGTTCGCTTGTCAAAGTCAACAAGAATATTCGTGCCGTACTTATCTCTTCCAACATAAAAGCCGCTCTCATCGGTCTTGCCGCTGTAATTCAAGGGATAAAGATCAGCCACCGAGCTTGCAGGAAGAACACGTTCAAACTGACTTGCGAATACGTTATTGCCCGCAGGATGAACAGACAAGAATCCCTCTTTCTGCCGCAAAAGCAAACGGTCAACAGATATTTTGGAACGTGTCAGCTCCATTTGAACATCGGCCTGCAGTTCTTTCAGCTTATCCTCAGAGCTTGCTTTCAACTCAATAAACACAGCCGTATGCAGTAGCGGTTCTTTGTTTCGGCGAAGTTCTGAAAGCAGTTCAACCACATCGTCGATGTTGTTCTGAGCCTTGATACTCTCGTTTACATCATTAGTGGTGGTCATCATATGGTTCTTACGCATTGCCTGCTGAACGATTTTTCTCTGTTTCATACTCGTCACAAGGCGGTTGTAGATTCTTAGCGTTACGCCGTTTCTGTCGGCAAGGTGTGCGAGGATAGCCGTTTCCTCCGTACTCGGCGGATACTCCGTCAACGCCCAGCAGGACTTGTAGAAGTTTCCACAGATGTAGTGATCTGTGTAAAAGCGTATAATGCCTGGTGCAATGCGGTCAAAAAAGTCCTTTGTATCGATGATCTCAAGCTGTTCTTCTGACAGTTCTTTTTTCTTTTGCTTTCTACTTCTCATTAACAGTCACCTCCTGTTTTTCTAGATCAAATTCAGTTTCTCCCTCAATATCGGGGATCTCTTCGCCTGAAATACTTGTACCGAAAAACAAAGCAAGCATTCTTTTTATCTCAGGCTTTGACATTCTTCTTGCCGCAAATCCATGTTCGGAAATCGCTTTATCCACTCGGTTGATGGTGTTAAAGATCTGTTCGTCCTTTTCACGTTTGAACCTTAAAGCGAACACAAACTGTCTTGCAGAGGACATTTCAAGTTGGATCTCGTCAAGAAAATCAAAGTCTGCCTGCAGCAGTTTTCTGACCGCCTCGTTCTTCTCCGTCTGCAAACGCTTTTTCACATACATTTTGTTTGAGTCAAAACATTCGCAGGAGTCAAGAGCAAGTATCTCGAGATCAGGTATAGTGCTTAACAGCATCATAAGATGATGTATCTTCACGTCGATGTTAGCCGCAGACAGCACGGAAATATTGGTCGGCTCTACGCTGAAAAATGCTATCTCAGCCTTATCGGTTTTTACGCCGTATTTAGTAAAGCGTTCAAGACCGATAAGACCCTGAACGCTGTTTTTGCTTTTCTTCATTTAACTTTTCCTCCAAAAATATAATTGCTGCGAGGTCACAAAGAACTTTACAGCATTAAAAAGATAGTCCATTATCGACATTTCATCTGCTCTTACAGTCACAAAAGCATAGCAGGCTGTGACTGCAAAGGGGATAATGTTCCATAGATTCACAAGCACTATCACAGACAGTACTATCCCTGCACAGATAATGATAAGATCCCGAACGCTCCAAAACCACAGCTTTACGCTTGCTCTCAGGTTTTCGGGGTAGATGTAGGTTTTCATTTTGCTCCTCCTTTCAGCATACCAATAGCCTTAGCCCCCATAGAAACAGTATGGCTAACAGACATCATATTGACTCTCACACTGGTATCCAATCCGTACATCTGAGCTATCCTCGGCACTTCAGTAGCTGACAGGCAAATGCCCACTGCAATAAGAGGGTGTTGAGTGTAAGTCAGCAATCCAAGATAAAGTATCACAGTCTGCAAAAAGGCTGTAAGACAGGTCGCTATCACTTGTTTGCACCAACTTGAAAAGCCGTCTGTAAAGCCTCTGGGAATGCCTATCATATATATACTTCCCACTGCTATCTGACACAACATTATGCCACCTCGCTTGATGTTCGCAAACACGACCTTTACCGTGCAGTAACCGAAAAGTATGATAAAAAACAGGCTGAAAAGTGAAACGTCAGATGCAAGAACATACAGCACAGAAAGCCCCGAATCGGCTATAGTGCTGTATGTGTCAGACAAAAACACCCCAAGCAGATCATAGGAAAATGAACCCTGCAAAGCTATGCACAGCTCGTAAAGCCGCTGTGGGACTACCGCAAAGAGAGCCGCCGCCATAAAGCCTTTTATCACATTCACACAGGTCTGCCTGATGTTAGCCGCTCCCGACTCGTATGCCATAGCAGTGTCAAAAACCGCCATGACAAGACCGCAGACAAAAAGCATCCAACCGAGAGCCTGAAACAGACTGACAAAGGTCCTCACCCAGGCAAGAGAGAACAGATCGGTTGCCGACTGATCTATGAACATAAAAAGCTCTGCCACCGCACCGTAGACCTTGTTGAAAAGCCACTCGAACATAATGTCCCACACAACGTCGGATATTGCGTCTACCGCTCCGCCTATGGTGCTGTCCCACAGGCTTGATATCCCGTCGCCTATCCAGTCGATAGCGTCAGATATCCAATCAAACAAGCTTATCACCTCG
>NZ_JBCPGA010000094.1:0-2847 GCF_040914135.1 Ruminococcus sp. RTP21204st1_B2_RTP21204_210225
TCCTCTGTACCTATCCATGCTGTTTTCTCTGCAAATCCGTTATTGTCAAGGTCAAAATTTACACCGTGTTCAAGTGAGCGCAGTTCTATGCCTGATTCGCCTAGGTCTATTATGAGAGGATCGCGGGGCGGCTGTGCTTTGCCTGCTCTGTCATAATTACCGGATTCGCCTTGCATTGCTTTCATTAAATCATCAAAGTCATCAAAATCATTGTTATCAGCAGCCGTTTCAAATTTTTCACGCCATTCTTCGCCATACAATACTTCTAACATTTCAAGATAATCATCTGTTGAAAGCTGTCCTGTAACAAACATGGCAGCACAAGCTTGGTTAGTTTTTGTTACGCTATCCATTCCGCTTGGTTGAGCTGCATAGTATGTTGCATAAATAAGCAATGCAGTTTTGATAGCAGCCATATTATCGTCTTTAGATTTATCATTATATGTTATTCTTTTACTTCTGTCTATTCCATCATCTTTGGCATCTTTGTTTGAATTAGAACCATTCTGGTTTTCCCATGGTATTACTTTTGGTACAGGTTCTTCTTTTGGTTTTTCATCTCTCTTAACAGCAGTACGATGGAAATTGTATATGATTAAACCTTGTTCAAGGTGACTGTAGGTAACATCATACGTTACATCTTCTGTCCATGTTTTTCCACCTCGTTCACAATATAGTTCCAAACTAAAAGAAAATTCTCCATCTTCTATATTAGTACCATCAGTGTTTCCACATTTAAAATTCCCCTCGCCATTTTTAATATAGTTATTCAGCTGATCTAAACCCTTTTGTTTGTTTTTGTCTGCATATGAATGTGGTTTCACCTCCCATAAGTAGTTAGTTTCGTTATTTATCTCATATACATCTGCATAGCCATATGTTCCCTTTGTCCCTTTTTCCGATTCTTTTACATTTTTATAATCAATTCTCAACTCTCCTGTTTCAACCTTATTATTGGAATTATTCCAAATATCTTTCTGAACCCTCTTATGTATTTCGTTATACGGCAGCAAATCATATTTATTTAGCAGATACCAATTATTCTCAGATTGATGAGTTGTATCATAAAAATTAGTCTCATAAGTTATCTCTTCATATATCTCTTCTTCTGCAATGACATCATATTCGACGTTATTTAAACCTGGCATTGGTTCTAACCATATCAATTGGGTTATTGTTGCCTCGTCAGCACATACATTGATGATTAAGTTCGAAGCATTTGGTAAAATAATTCCAATTGCCAGTGCAAAACATATAAGTCTTTTAAATAATCCTCTCATTTTCATATATAATATCCTCCTAAAAATTGTATTTTATGGGTTATTTGTGTTCGCCAAATAAAAAGTACATAGAAAGGGCTTCTATGAATTAAATATGAACGTGTTCATATTTGTCCATTTCTGCCTTAATTGTCTACAAGCATATAAGTGTAAGCTGGGTCAACAATGTGCGTAGCACAGGCGTTAGCCCTTGTTGTTGACGCAGTTTGCACTTATATGCTACAATCTGTCAAGGCAGATAATAAATTCACAATTAAGCTTTTCAACTATGATATTTGCGAGCCCTTTTTATGCATTTTCTAAAGACCATAAACAGTTATTAAATATCCACCCCATATGACCTAAGAATCCCGATATTTTTTTCTTTTCTTCGTCTTATTTCTGCCATGGTTTCATCATGCAGTTGTTTATTATTGAGAATATTACCTATATATTCTTTCCTCTCTTTGCTGCTTTGCTTAATATCTTCACATGATTTGACATAGTCAGCTTCTGTAAAACCGTTTATATTGTGTTCTGCTTTATATAATGCACGTTTAATTGCATTTTTCGCTCTTCTGTCGGCAATTTCATATGGGTCGTCAAGCTCAAAACAAAATAACCCGTCGCGATCATCAATATGCCTGTAAAACTGTACATCAGGTCCAAAAATATCGAGCCCGGAAAAATAAAAAGTATAAAGATAATCTATCACATCACTCAATGTTTGTACTTTTTCAAATTCCGGCAAAACCCACTTTTTAACTTCGTTTAACGCTCTTTCAAATGCGTTTATAATACTTTCGCTTTCAAATTTTGGGAATCCAAAATTCATTATGTTACTTCTGTACTTTCCGTCATAATCATATACGTGACTACGTTTGTAGAACTCCGAAATGCCGATCATCCAATTGCAATTCATTCTCGGACTGCAATTAAGATTAATTTCCGATCTGTATATAGTAGCAATTCCAGCTGTTATATTAAAAACATTTTCGCTTTCTTTCTTCAAACCGATGATTTGAATAAAGCTGTTATCAACAAAGCGTATATAATGCGGATATTTGGTTTTTGCCTTAACAAACCCCAACGGTTCAAGAGCTTCACCAAAAACCTGTTTAAAAGCCGCATTTAAAGTAAGCTTTTTCTTGCCGACCTTGGAATCAGTAATTTTCTTTTTGAAAAACATCGGAATAATATTTGTATCCTCGTCCGCTTCGCTTTCAAAATCCTCATAATCCGAAACCATATATTTCGGCTCGATTCCCAGTACAGAAGCTGCTTCATACAAGGTATCCTCAACAAAAACCCCGTCCTTGTTCCATTTTTCAGAGAGCTGCTCCCACGTTTTTCCCGACGCTAAAAGCTGTTCCCAGCAATCACGTTTTCCCTTTTTGGAAGTACCCTCGTCAAATCCGTACCCCGAACCGTCGCCTACGATAACCGTGTCCGCAGCAGACGAATCTTTATACAATTCCAGTACTGCAAAGTCGCTGTCTACAACGTCCATACTGAAACTGCTTGTTTTCATTTCCGTCGCCGTCTGTTTAGCGTCGGTCTTGACCCGATTAGTATCGTCCCTGTACGC
>NZ_JBCPGA010000095.1:0-2830 GCF_040914135.1 Ruminococcus sp. RTP21204st1_B2_RTP21204_210225
CCCCAAAACAGCACAAAATCAGTCACTTAAAAATCATCGGTCGGGGAGCGCCCAGCGGCAAGGGGCGGGACCACCCGTCCCGACGAGCGCCACACCATAAACTTTTTTTAGAATAAGCACACAACCGTTTTCCGAACCCTGCAAAATTTCTTCCGAATCCGAACGACGTAACACTCCATTGAGAGAGGCTGCCGTTTGGTCGCTCCCCCTTTGGGGGCGGGGGGGGGTTACATACCCATACCGAAACCTCTGCTTCTGGTGATTTGCTTGAGTAGGTCTTTCCCCTCTTCCATAGCTTTTGATATGTTTGGGAAATGATGCCTTAAAGCCTCCAGTTGTTCGGAATTGAACAAGTCTTTCATCTTACCAAGTTCTTTTTTCAATTCCTTGGTTTCGGTCTTTAGTTCTTGGTTCTCCGTCCTTAATCGGTTACTGGTTGTCCTTGCGTTGTCCATTTGTTGTCTATAATACTCCTTGTCATTCTCGGCTTTGAATGCCTTTGTGCCGTTTTGCTCTTTTTCAAGTATAGCCTTTCCCAGTCTATCGGATAGCTGTTCATTTTCCCCCTCTAAAGCCTTTACTTTGGCTTTTAAGGCATCCTTTTCCCTATCGTTGACTGTTTTTCCAATCAAGCCGTAAAACTTCTCTGAAGCCTTAGAAATGAGTTTTTGGACGTTCTTCTTTGTTTCAATGGAACGTAGTTCTTTCTGAAGCTGAAGAAGCTGGTTTTGTACGTCCTTGTGTTTGTCTAATGCACTGGATATATCGTTTGATAGTTCCTGAAGCTGTTCTTTCGCACATTCGGTCTTGTACTGCATAGCCGATAAGTGTTTGCGGTCAGAAGAAACGCCACGTTCCATGCCCAGTGTTTCAGATGCTATGGTTTGGAGTTCTGCCATGTCATCACGCGATAAACGCACACTTTTCCCATTCGGCTGCGTCCAATCGAAAACTACATGGGCATGAAGGTTAGGTGTCCATTGCTTTGCGTTCATGTATCCTTCGTCCTTGTGTATATGGATTTGAAATGCTTCGATACCGAAACGTTCTTTGCAGACCGTGGCAAACTGCTGGAGTTCCTGCATGGTGGTTTCTTGTTTGATTACTATTACTCCCTCTCGTATGGGTGCGGCTTTAGCCTGCATCTTCTGCCCAACCGTATCGAGATATCTTTGTTTCGCACTTTCCAGCCGATGGGAGATGCTATCTCCAACCCAGCTTTCATTCAAATGACTAAGTTCGGGACGAACATAGTCCAACTCTTTTTCCCTAAAGTTGTGAATCTCACTCCCCGGCTTCACTGCTTGTACATGAATACTTGTTGCTCCCATAAGTTAACATTTTTGTGACAATCGATAACAGCCGGTGACAGCCGGCTGACAGGGGGTTAAGGGGGCTTGTCCCCTTACACACGCACCCTTTAGGGTGCTAGTGTGCTATCACCATACTGCATAGGTGCGAAGTTAGCAAATGTTCTGTAAATGCACAAATAAAGGGGAAAACATTTGGATTTGCGACAATAAAGTACTACCTTTGTTGCTGACCAAACGGTAGCCGACCGATACGGGAGAGTTACCAAAATACAAGCCGCTGGAGTTAATTGACGGACATCCGACATCTCCAGCGGCTTTATTTTTGCCTATCTGCTTCGTCTAGGCATACCAGTACCTCTACTAAAAATGTACTTCAAAGATACTTATTTTCTACCGACTTGATAGTTTTTACCCCATATTCTTGGACATTTTTCCCCCATGAGGTTATCTTTGTAGGGTGAAAGAGAAACCCATAAACGGGGATAGATTGAATGCTGGGAAGCATAAACAATCGGGGTAAGGTTAGCGAACCTTGCCTTTCATCCCCCATTATAACTTTACATAGAGGAACTTTATCTATCCCCCCCCCCGCCCCCAAAGGGGGAGCGACCAAACGGCAGCTTCACTCAATGGAGTGTTACTGTTCATCAAAGCCAAGTGATAATTGTCGTTTCTCTGCTTCTTCTTTCTTTTGGGCAGCTAAAGTCTTTTTCCGAACGTATGTTTTAGCAAATGTCACTCGGTCACCATTGAATACTATCAGAGGATTAATAAACCAAAGATTATCGGCTGGTCCTCGGGCTATGATTTCAGCTTTTACAAGTTCTGCAAGTCCTTTATAAACGGCTTTGTCTGTTTTGTATTTGGTATATTCTAGGCATTTTTTTCTATTGAAGATGATTAAATCATTTTTGGGTTTCATGCAGGTCATAAAGTAACCAAAAACCCGAATAGCTGCTTGTGATAGGTCAAAGAATGCAGCAAAGTTAGAAAGATACAATTTAGTGAATTGTTCTTCATCTACTTCTATTTGACGGATAAACGAAGTCTTAAACACTTCTCCAGTTTCAGTGTCGGCTAAAGCTACTACGGCTCTCTTATCGCCACCACTATTACTCTTATACTTTTTAACAACATGATTTTCAATACCTTCTATAGCTTGTTTCATAAAAGGATTTTCTTCGTTCTTTTGAAAATCGGTTAACTTAACTGCTTTTTTATTTTCCATTTTGATGTGTTTTTTGGGAAATATTATTCTCCACAAAGTAAACTATTATTTTCCATAAAAACAATATTAAGGGAAATATTATTTTCCTGTTTAGTATTATATTAGGAAATCAGTATTTTCTAGATTGGAAAATGAGAATTTCCAATATGGAAAATGCCCTATATTGTGTATCAAGTACTTAACTTATTCTATTTCTTCTATTCTTAATATACCCCCAAAACAGCACAAAATCAGTCACTTAAAAATCATCGGTCGGGGAGCGCCCAGCGGCAAGGGGCGGGACCACCCG
>NZ_JBCPGA010000096.1:0-2472 GCF_040914135.1 Ruminococcus sp. RTP21204st1_B2_RTP21204_210225
TGCGTCCCCTCAAATGGTTTTCGCCTATCGAATTTCTTAATAATAGTGTCCAATATGATTGACAAACCTACATTTTTGAAACTTTTTTTGTTCTTTTCTTATTCAGAAATACTGTGTAAAAAAAGTTTTCTCTGCGATGCTTTATTAACAATATTCTGAAAAGTTTTCATTTTATTTTCTATATGAACATGTTACCGAAAATTTTCGCAATCTCGAAAACGATTAAGCAAATCATTTAGTTGATTTATAACAAATTTAATCAAATATATGTATTGGTAATATTGAAAAAAGCTTAATAATTTTACCACAAAAATAAAAAAGTCGTTAAAAAGTTTACGAAAATTCACAAAATGCCTTTGACAACTCGAGGCAAATGTGGTATAATGTTTAAATGACTGTAGGGTGCAGTGCGTCTAAATGCGACATTATAGAGAAGGTGAGACATTTTGGGAAGAAAACGCATTGGAGTGATATTGTCTGAGGCAGAAAGCTATTATCAGGAAAGATTGCTGAGAGGCGTAATGACAAAGGCTTTTCAGCTTGACTATGATGTGCTTATCTTCACAAGCTTTGTCAAAGAGTCATTCTTAAAAGCAGTGTCTGTTGGAGAAATGCAGATATATGACGTTATAAATTATGATAAGCTCGATGGCGTTATCGTTTTGGCAGATACATTAAAAATGCCTGGGCTTTTTGACAAAATATGCAGGGATATAGATGAGAAATGTCATGTTCCTGTGGTTTTTATAGATGGAAGCTATAAGGACTATGAAAGTATTTATACCCGTGACGAAATACCCTTTATGCAATTGACAGAACATCTTATCGAGGTCCATGGATGCAGGAAGATACTTTTTTTGAGCGGTCCGCTGGAGACTGCCACCACTCGTGAACGGCTTGCGGGATATAAGCGTGCTCTTGAAAAGCATGGCATAGAGTATGATCCGGACTTTGTCTGCTTTGACGGAGGCTTCTGGTATGATAAAGCGGCAGAGGTGGCAAATAATATCATCTATGGCAGACGTAAAAAGCCTGACGCTATCGTTTGCTGTGGAGATTATATGGCTATAGGTGTTGTACATGAATATCAGAAAAACGGTTTGAGCGTGCCTGAGGATATGATAGTTGCAGGTTATGACGCAATAGACGAGGCTATCCATTGCGTGCCAGCTATAACCTCGTGCTCACCGCCGATCTTTGAAACTGGCGTGAACGCAGTAATGACCATTGAGGCAAGGATCAAAGGCGTTGAACCGCAGGGCCTTATAGAGGACGGCGGCAAGGTGGAGATAGGTGCTTCCTGCGGCTGTCATGAGGATTACAGCTATACAAAGCGTGATCTTTTATCATCTCAGAACAAGATGAATTATCATGAATTTTTGGACAGCAATATGACCGATATAATGGCTTGCTCTAAAGATCCCGATGATCTGATGGCCAGGATACAATATTTTCTCTATCTTATCATTGGTCAGGAGAGGTATTATCTCTGCCTTAATGAGGATTGCCTTGGAGAGCATGAGATAGTCGGTGAGATCTCCACTGTTCCAAAGGAATATAAAGAAAATATGGTGCTTTATATAAGAAACGTTGACGGCAAAAGCAGAACTCTTCATGATCCTTTTGAACTCAAAGAGATATTTCCTGATCTGGATGAAGAACGAGAAAGCCCTTGTGCATTCTTTATCACTCCGGTACATTTTATAGATCGGTGCTATGGCTATGCTGTATTGTCTTACGGTGACGAAATAAAATCGATAGATATCACTTATCGTAATTGGACAAATCATGTAAGCAATGCTCTGGAATCAATGCGGATACGAAACTCCATAGCTAATCTTGCAGTCCGTGACGCTATGACAGGTGTTTATTCGAGAATAGGCATTGAGAAAAATATCCAGTTTGTTGTTGACAGAATGTCAAATCCGAAAAATAAGGCTTTTATCGCTGTCTGCGATCTGGACTGCCTTAAAAAGATAAATGATAATTTTGGCCATAACTGCGGTGATATTGCAATAAAAGCGATCGCAGACGCAGTTTTGGCATCGACAAAAAATAACGAGATATGTGCAAGGGTAGGCGGCGATGAGTTTGTGGTGATAGGCTGTAACGACTATAACGACAACTATCCTGAACGATTTTCTGCAAGGGTCAACGACCGGCTTAGGGTATATAACAAGTTTGCAGGTAACGAGTTTGAGGTCAGCGTTAGTATAGGCGGTATTTGTAAACATATAACAGATGTCCACGAGCTTGAAGATATGTTTACACAGGCGGATAAGATAATGTACGCAAGTAAATTGGAAAGACATAAAAACAGGAAATAGCAATAGATAAAATATCAGTGCATTACAACGGACGGTCAGTGATCGTCCGTTTTTGCGTGTGAGAGACACATATTGTAGGTTTGTCAATCATATTGGACACTATTATTAAGAAATTCGATAGGCGAAAACCATTTGAGGGGACGCA
>NZ_JBCPGA010000097.1:0-2380 GCF_040914135.1 Ruminococcus sp. RTP21204st1_B2_RTP21204_210225
GCGTCCCCTCAAATGGTTTTCGCCTATCGAATTTCTTAATAATAGTGTCCAATATGATTGACAAACCTACATTTTTTTGTTTTGTATCCACTTTGCTTTTTTTACTGCGTTGACCTTTGGTGTATGACGAATTTATTGAAATCATTCTCATTGTAACTTATTTTCATTGACATACGCCTTGCGTTGTGATATTATATATATAAAGGTGTTCTCGTTTAAAAGTTTTTGTATGAGGTGATGAAATCGATGAATATGAAGAAAAGAATGTTGGGCATTGTTCTGTCTGGCGCAATGGCTGTTTCTACTGCTGTGTCTGCTGGATCGTTCAGTGCCTTTGCCGTGGCGCAATGTGTTGCGTATTCAGGCTCTAATGTGAATGCTCAGGACTATGTGCAATGGTCTGACACAGTGAAATCTTACCTGACAGTGTGCGACAACGGCAATTATATGCGTGTCCAGTCAGGCGCTATCGAGGGCAAGCTCCTTGTGGAATATTACAGCTCTGATTTTGAACCGCTCAGCACCAAGCTTATCGACAATGAACTGCCGATCTTTGGTGCTTTCTATGACTCCGGCAATAATTATTATGTCCTTAGCGGTCAGGAAAATCCGAAACAAAACGACTCCCTCGAGGTTTTCCGTATCACGAAGTATGATAAGAATTGGAACAAAATAAAGTCCTGCGGTCTGTATGGAGCTAACACTACAGTTCCATTCGATGCAGGCTCGGCAAGAATGACCCATAGCGGTGACCACCTGCTTGTGAGAACCTGCCACGAAATGTATAAATCAAGCGACGGCAATAATCATCAGGCTAATGTTACCATTGAAGTGGATATGCCGTCAATGACTATCACTGATTCGTATACCGGCGTCATGAACGTTGATTATGGCTATGTGAGCCACTCCTTCAATCAGTTTATAAAAACCGACGGCAACCATATAGTCGCCCTCGACCATGGTGACGCTCATCCACGTTCTGCCGTTCTGGTGAAGTATAATTCTGATTTTACTACAGGCAAATTCTTCCCAAGCTATTTTGAACAGGTCAGCAATATCGACGTTGTAACATACCCTGAATATACCGCCGGTCACTATAACTATACAGGTGCGGCTATAGGCGGCTTTGATGTGTCATCATCAAGCTATATCGTGGCACAGAGTACAGTTGACCTTGATTATATCAATACGTCAGAAACACGAAACGTCTACGTTTCCGCTGTTTCAAAGGATCTTTCCACAAACAAGCTCAATAAGATAACTTCTTATGCAGAAGGTACAGACTCAGCTTCTGCTCCACAGCTTGTGAAGATAAATAATAACAGCTTTTTGCTATTGTGGGCCAGAGATACAAAGGTAAGCTGTGTGAAGCTAAACGCTGACGGCACAGTAAACGGCAGTATACACACCTTTGAGGGAAGCCTTTCAGATTGCCAGCCTGTTATCAAAAACGGCAGAGCAGTTTGGTATGTTTACGATAAAAATAACGTGACCTTTAACTCCCTGAACTTTTCAAATCTTGACGATATAAAGACGGTTGACGTCAAAACAGGTCATGACTACGAAACAAAGTACGCATCAAAAACTGACGGCACTGTAACACAGACCTGCAAGTCTTGCGGTTATGTGAATAAGTTCACAGTTCCGACCTCTACCACTGTTTATTGGCGCACAGACCTTTCGAATACGTCCTTTTCAAGCGTATTGAGCAAAACTCAGTTCAGTGTGGGCGACAGCATTGATTTCTGGCTTTATGACGATACAGACTACACAGTTGAATTTTCTGATTGCAGCATGGTAAGTGTAAATAAGCTTGAAAACTATGCTAATGATATCAGACGTATCACATTTAAAAACGGCGGTTCACTCACTGTAAAAATTTATCCTACATACAATCCGTCTGTAGCAAAGACATACAAACTCACCTGCGGATGCACGAGCCACACATATGGCAGTGCTGTTATCACAAAACAGCCGACCTGCACATCAGAGGGTACAAAAACAAAAACTTGTACGCAGTGCGGAGCAACAGTAACAGAAACAATTGCAAAGCTTTCCCACAGCTACACAGCCACAGTTGTTGCACCTACTTGCACTGCTAACGGCTACACTCTCCACAAGTGTTCTGTTTGCGGTACTTCATACAAGGATAACACAACAAAAGCAACAGGTCACAGCTACGGAAATTCTGTTGTAACAAAACAACCGACCTGCACATCAGAGGGTACTGCTATAAAGACTTGCACAAAGTGCAATGCGACAGTTACAGAAACTATACCAAAGACTTCACACAAATATGTCGACACAGTTGTTGCACCTACTTGCACTGCTAACGGCTACACTCTCCACAAGTGTTCTGTTTGCGGTACTTCATACAAGG
>NZ_JBCPGA010000098.1:0-2375 GCF_040914135.1 Ruminococcus sp. RTP21204st1_B2_RTP21204_210225
AAAGTTATACTCCTTTTTTATCAGACCTTTTTGTTTTAAAAGCAGAAAGGTCTATTTTTATGTCCATTTTTAAGACATGGCAATGCTTAATTGCCAAATACCCATAGCCTTCGTTTTGATTCAAACAAAAAAATCAAAACGGAGGAATAAAAAATGAGTAAAAATACAGTTCGTGTTTATGACACGATAACCAAGAAATATGTCGAGGTTGAAGTCACTGAAAATATTCGTACATATTACAACAGAACTCAGTGGAATATTGACGATAACGACAAGTCGTTCTACAAGCATGAGATACAGTTTTCGGCATTGAAGGGAAACATTGATGGAGAACTCGAAAATTTTCATGAATTACATACAGAAAATGATGCGGTAGAAAAGAGTGTGATACAAAATATAGAATTTGGTCGGCTGTATAAATGTCTGGATAAACTAACCGATGATGAACGAAGATTGATTGCTATGATATATTTTGAGAATAAAACAGAAGCTGAGTGCGCTTCCTTGCTGCATACCACTCAGCAAAATATACACAAAAAGAAACGTAGGATTTTATGCAAACTTAACAAACTTTTAAAATTGCAATAAAAAACGGTTGTTAAATATCCGACTTCTACCCCTATACAAGTGTAAGGAGAATAAAAGCTCCTTAAGCATCTTGAAAATTGAATATCAGCATCGGGAATACATCAATCTTGCGGCCGGTATAAAATCTCGGCAGCCAGAGAAGCCATACGCCAAGACTCCAATTGGACGAGCGACAAATATGAAGCTTCAAAATCCGGAACAGCTTTACGGAACGGCGATGAAGCGCAGGAGGATAATGATACTTCCGCCCAGCCACAGACTCAAGCAATGGGGGCGGCTCTGAGAGAACCTCAGAGGGATGAGATGTCCATGGGATGAATAAGCTGTTCATCGTTTCCGATGTTCCGCCGTGATCGGATAAAACGCTTTTTCAAAGCGTTGAATAAATATCACGGAAAACGTCCGAAATAAAATGAATCGGACGAAGGCAAAACGAATATAAGGCGGTTTGCACACTTTTGCAGACCACCTGTTACATATAAATTAACAAAAGTCAGGAGGCTGATATATGAGTGAAAAAGTTAAGCCTGAAAAATCAGATTTTCAGTACGAATATAATAAATTTGGAGTATATATTCCTGCTCCTACAATCAGATTATCGAAGAAACATTCATGCTGCGGCTGCGTGTGGTATGTCAGAGATACAAATGTGCTGTTCTGTCCGTTTCGTAGCTGTATAAGGAATAAGAAAGTTTTTGAAACTCTAAAGAAAAAGGTGAAGGAAAATGCTGATTAAACGAGGAGATATTTTTTATGCAGACCTTGATCCCGTTGTCGGTTCGGAACAAGGCGGTATCCGCCCTGTGCTGATTGTGCAGAATAATGTGGGAAATAAGTATAGTCCTACTCTGGTAGTTCTGCCGATTTCAACGGCAAAAAAGCACTATCTGCCTACTCATATTTATATCCAAGGTTCAAAAGCATTGCCCAGAAACTCAATTGTTCTTGCGGAGCAAATACGGACGATAGACAGATACAGATTGCGAGAGTATGTTGGGTCGCTTGATAAAGAAATTATGGACGAGATAAACAAAGCAATGAAAATAAGTATAGGAGTGGATTTTAATGACTAAATTCGGACAGGCAGAAATAATGGATTACTTTATGAAACAATTTATTCAGGAACACAGTGCTTGGTTCAGTGAAGATCAGGTAGATGTTATCAATATGAGAAACACTCAGGACGCATACAATTATCCGTCTTCAAAAGACGCAGCTTAAGGAGAAATTGAGATGTTAGGATTTATTATCGGAATATTTATCGGCGGAATTATTGGAGTGTTTGCAATGTGTCTGTGCAGAGCAGCCGCAGAAACCGACAAATGTATGGATTTCACAGATTCGGACAGATAATTTCATTGAGTTTGGTGATTCAAATTCAGAAAGAATTGTGGTATCCTTGTTAGTAAAACGGAGGTGAACAAAATGCCTACAGTAACGGTGATACAGCCGACTATAACAGAAGAACAAGATACAAAGATCCGTTGTGCCGCCTATTGCCGAGTATCAAGCGATTCCGAGGATCAGCTCAATTCCTTTATGGCACAAACAAGGTACTATGAAAAGGCTTTTGAAGGCTCGGAAACCGAACAGCTTGTAGACATCTATGCCGACGAGGGTATCACCGGAACCCGAGAGGACAAGCGCGACGAGTTTCAGCGAATGATAAAGGATTGCCGCAGAGGTAAGATAGATAGGATATATACCAAATCTATCAGCCGTTTCGCAAGAAACACAAAGGACTGCCTGAAAAATATAAGGGAGCTTAAAAGCCTTGGAATAACAGT
>NZ_JBCPGA010000009.1:0-88066 GCF_040914135.1 Ruminococcus sp. RTP21204st1_B2_RTP21204_210225
TTTAATTCTTTTTCTCAAAAGAATCTCTCAAGGGTTTCGTACTATTCGTCTTTGTTCAATTTTCAAGATGCTGTTTCGTTACACTCTTTTGTGTCGTGCAACTTTTACATTATATCACACTTTTTATCTTTTGTCAACCCCTTTTCTGAAGTTTTTTCAAAAAAGTTTTTTGACTTCCGATCTTTTCGTGTTTTCTAATGTGCTGTCTTAAATCAGCTTATCTATTATATCATATTAGCTAAGCTTTGTCAAGATTTTTCTTTGTGAATTCTTTGTAAATTCGTTTGAACTCTTTCAAAAAGTGTTCATTGTCATCACCTTATTCACATTCATCGCTCTCATCAAGCGACTTATATATTTTATCATCTACAGCGACATTTGTCAATAGCTTTTTCATCGTTTCTCTATTTTATACATTTTCTACCCGATAATTTAGATATTTTTCACTATGTTGTTCAGTTTATACTATATATAAAAGAAAAAGCAGGGCAATGCCCTGCTCTGTTGCTCTTAATTATTAGAAGATGTATCAAATCCGCCCCTGTTAAAGAACAATTCTCTTATTGCAAGCGCACAGCCTGACAGGAATCTGTGTTTGTCCTCAATAATAGAAAGCTCGATCTTGCTTGAAACAAGTGCTCCGCCTATCTCTGTCACAGCGTCCTTTAATTTCTGGAACGCCTTTTCATTCTGGAATTTGAACTGATGAAGCACTATCTTCTGCGGATTGGTAGAAAAATACAAGTTGTTAAGAAGCACCGCTAACAGCGTAAGCTCACCGTCAAGTATCTCTTTTACAGCCTTGTCGTCTTTCTCGTATGCCATCGTCATCATATCCTGATTGACATTCTCAAAGCTTCCCCTTGCCGCCTCATAGAGAAAAGGCGTCTTTTCAGCAGAAAATACTTCCCTAAGCTTTGACATAGTAGCCGATGGAGTGAGTTCACTCTCAACACAGCCCCTTCTTCCGCAAGGACAAGTCCTGTCAGAATAAGGGTTGATTATCATCTTATCCACGAAGTTAGTTCTGTTATCATATGAAACGATCGGATCGTTAAGATTCGTCACAACAAAGTGCATAGTGTTGCCATACTGCAAAAAGGCTATGTTGTGTCTGTTTATATCCTTTGTTTTAAGGAAGTCGATATTTGCCATAGCCGTACCCTTTACAGAGTTGTCAAAAACCAGCGGAAGCTCAGTTTTCTCTCTTATTGCAGCCTTTAGCTTAGAATAATCAGGCTCGCCATCTTCAACACTGATACCAAGTCTTGAATACATAGTCGGGAATATACCGAAACCGATGCCGAGAATAGAGTTCTTGTCAAGGCAGTTGTCGCCCAGTACCTCGTTTATAGACTTCTCAGTGAAATCAAAAATAGTGCTGTAGTCCGTCTTTTCGTTGATAGCCAGATTTCTCTTATCAAGAACTGCACCTGCCAGAGTTGACAGACCAACGCTTACGATATCCTCCTCTACCGTTACGCCTATAACGAACTTGTAGTGGTGATTTATGTCGATAAGTATCTTTTTTCTGCCTCTCGGAGCTTTTTCTGTAACGTGCTTGTATTCGCCTATTTCCTGTATTATCCCCTGCTCGATCATTTCATTTGTTATGATCGTGACAGCGGCTCTTGTTAGCTCTAAAGTTCCCGCAATGTCGATACGGGAAGTAGGGCCTCTCTGCTTGAGTATCTTGAGGACCTGCATACGGTTGCGCCTCTTGAGATCAAGCTTGCTAATGCCATGCTGTTCCATATAACTATAATTCCCTCCGAATATATTATTACCTGCCCTGTACGTTCAAAGCGTTCCGTGTCCTTTAAATACTGATACGAAACGCCTTTTATGTGCAAGCTTCCGGCGGCAGCCATGCATGAAATAACGCACAACTCCGCCGTTTAATTGTTCTTCTCGAAAATTATAGCAAACATTTTTAAACTCATGATTAACAATTGATTATCATTTAACTGTTTACCGAACATTTACAATTTTTTAAAGAATATCAGCCTCGTTAATATCGTCCTCTATTTCCTCACCGTTGAGAATAGCCTTGAGAGTTTCCACTTCTTCGTCAGTAAGAGTGATACCCTTGCCCATTCTGCTGTGGTCTGGATTCCATTCTCTCAGGTCATATTTAGGCTCTCTCTCGTTCCAGGAAACCTTGTTAAGCTCCTTTGTCCAGCCCTTAGCGTTTTCAGAAAGTACGCCTATACGCTCTGTGATCTCAAATTTCAATTCTGCCATGATAAAAAACCTCCATTGGTGTAATAGGAGCATAGCCCCTTTATCTATAAAACGCAGTATCTCTACCGCTTTTTATATGCCCATTCAATAAGCTTATCCCATATCTGTCTGCGGAATATAAAACCGCATACAAGTGTCTGCACCGCCGCCGCAAGCACGCCGAACCAAAGTCCTGCCGCCGCACCAAGCAGTATATCAAGTGCCGCAATGCCAATGAAAACATCTGCTGGCCTGAGGTTTTTGATAATAACAGCCACCGCCAGTATCAGAAATGCCACCGCTGCCCATACCATGCCATGCCTGATAACTAGACTCAGCGGCATAAGCACCATAAAGATATACATAAGTCTGTTCTTGTTTTTGTATATTGCAAAGACAAAGCCTGCCAGAAGCAAAGCATACACAATAATGCCCCTTGTGAGCAAGTCTATGAGTACAAATACAGCCAAGCCGCCTATAACTGCGCAAAGCTTTGCAGTGCTAAGGCTCACAAAATGTGAAGCTATCCTTGCAGGAAGCACCTTGTAGAATATGCTCTCCACAGCCTTTCGGTTGAGTATAAAAACCGCAAAGAAAAGCAGTGTCACGATAGCATACAAAAGCAGGTGGTGCATAAGGTCAGTTTCAAAAAGGCAAATGAACATCATCACAAGGATAACGATGTTGTTCACTATCATCTTTTTCATATCTATCCTGAACGGCACTAGCTTTCTCGAGTCTATGGCTCTTATGATGAAAACCGTCATGTAAGCCGCAACCGTGGATATAGGCGGACCGTAAAGTCCTATCCTGGGTATGAGTATAACATTCAGCCCCACGTTTATCACACCTGAAACAAGGCTCGTAAAAAGTGACCTCTTTGTCTGCTTTGAAGCAAGATAAATAGACCCCATAAACGTGGTGAAGCATGAATAAATGGTCGCATATATGATGATAGGCGAGTATTTTACGCAGTCACGAAAATCTGCGCCTATCCAGAAGTTAGTCACAGGCTGAACGATAAGCAGACAGCCTGCCACAAGAATATACAAAAGGCTCTGATTGAAGTCAAAAACATTCTCATAGAAGGAATCTCTGTCATCAGAATCGTCCTCAGTGATAGCCGACATATTCCAAGCCTGACCGAACATAAGATACACCGTTGACACAAGGTTAGGTATCTTGTAAGCCGCCGACAGCACGCCGTTGTAGTCCGAGCCAAGATAGTGGGTAGTCATAAATGAATCCGAGCTGTTTGTTATGAGCCACAAAAGCTGAGCAGGGATAAGAGGCACAGAGTATTGAAGCATTACCTGCAAAAGCTCTCTGTCAATATCCTTGAAGTTTATATATCTCCAAAGCTTTGACTTGAACGTGAGAAATACCACCGATATAAGGTCAGAAAGAATGGTAGCGAGCAAATACTTTTCAATGCCTGTGCCGTGACCGAGAAATCCCTCAGGGAGCACCATATAAAACAAAGCCGTCCAAAACAGCGTAAAGAACGTGGTCAGTATGCCGTTAAAAGCAAACAGCTTCACCTGCTCCATTGCACGCACGAAAGTTGAATACAGCGACTTCATGCTTGATGTGAATACATATACATATAGTATCAAGCTGTATCCGCCAATATACTTGTCAGCAATGCCCGTCAGCGACACAATAGGCAGCAAAATACCGAACACCGCCAGACCAAAGAAGCATATAAGATTGCCAAGAGTAAAGACCTTTACCTTGTCATAAGCCTTGTCAAGACCAAATCTGATTATAGCCTCCGTGATAGTCATGGTCACAAGAGGTATTATCCAGTTAGCTATCTGAGTGAGAACGTCCGTAACGCCCAGCTCAGCCGTAGTAAGATAGTTGGTGTAAATAGGCACAAGCAACAGCACAAGGACTTTTGAGCTGAAAGAACCTATAGCGAACACCAGAGTATTTGAAAACAGCTTTTTATAGCTGCTTTGTTTGCCTGTTTCTGCCATTTAAAATTTCCTCATTACATAAAAATATAACACATAGAGATATTATAACACAATGCTTTGATTTTTGCAAATATTTTTATAAAAAGCCGTATTTTTTCACAAACCGCTTGCAATCAGAGTAAGATTATAGTATAATAGACCTAAAGAAAAGGGCTGTAAAAACAGCGTCACAGAATTACAGGAGGAAGATAATATGAGCAAAGCAACAAAAGTATTTCTGATACTTTTCGTATCTGTATTCACAGCAGGAGTAGCTGCAAATATCATCTGTGAGATATTCAAAACAAGACTTCAGAAATATTATTCTGTAGACTAAAATTTAGCATGGTACAAAAACGTTTATTGTAGGGGACGGCGCCCCCGACGTCCCGCTTAGTCGGGGCTATTCCCAGCACGCACTCTCAGGACGGCTTCTGCCGTCCTTTTTCTTTACAAAAAACTTTTCACAAAGCTGAAACTTTTTCAGCATTTTTTCCGACTATTAGGGTGAAAGCTCACAGAGCAAAAAGAAAGGGGGAAAACCCATGGGAACAGAACTAAAAGATACATTCGTGCAGGCTTATAATGATACATACGATTATATAGACCGCTATCTTACCTCAAAGCTTCCCACCAGAGAGCTTATAGAGGACGCACTCCAAAGCGTGTATCTTGATTTTTACCGCTCCCTTATCACCACTGAGGGGAAAATAAAAAACGTCAGGCATTACGTCCTGCGTATAGCCAAGCATTATGTTGCAGACCATTACAGACAACAGCCCAAAGCCACATTCGAGGATATCACCAACCTGAATATCCCCGACGAAAAAGCCCTTGCTACCCTTGAAAACGCCGACTTTTTCGACTATGAACAGGTGATGAGCTATCTCAAAAGCTCCGACGATACCACCTACCGCATTTTCGTCCTGCACTATCAGTACGGCTATACTATCAAAAAGACAGCTTCATGCCTTGGCTTGTCGCAGTCCACCGTAAAATCAAGACTATACCGCACCCTTGAAAAGCTGAAAAAAATATACTGTGAAAAGGAGGAACAAAGCAATGAAAATGACAGATATAATGAAAAAGTCCCACAGCGAAAGCAAGTCTGAAAACCTTGACGCGATCCTGCAAAAAATAGACAATAAAGCCTTTATCACCTCTTCATCTGACAGCGCACCGACAGCCGCAAAACTCCAGCCTATAAAGCTTAGAAGAAAATCCGTGGGCATAGCCGCAGTGGCAGCCTGCGCCGCCGTAGCAGTGGGAGCATTCGCATTCAGCGGACTTTTAAAACCCGATATCGACACCACTACTCCCACATCCTCCACAGCTTCCACAGATACCGCCACACAGCCGCCCCAGACCCCACAGCCTATCACAGTGCCGGACGTCACCAACAAGACCTATGCCGAAGCCGAAAAGCTTATCGTACAGGCAGGCGGCACGCCCATGAGACGTGATAGATACAGCGATACTGTCTCCGCCGAAACTGTCATGAATACCGAGCCTGCCGCAGGGGAAGAGATACAAGCAGGGCAAGAAGTCAACCTGTTTGTGAGTAAAGGTCCAGTTCCTGAGCAAAGAACTTATATCCACAATGACAGTTCACAGACCGACTCTGACGAACAGACCGATAAACAGCTCACCGAAGACGAGCTTGGCACATATGAAGTGGCAGATATAGAGATACCGACCTTTACCGAACGCCTCACCGACCTTGAAAACACAGACGATCTTAACGTAATACTCTCCGCACTAAATTCAAGAGCCGCAGACTTTGGCATAATATCCGCCGAAAACCATGAAACCTACCTTGATGTAACAGTAAACACCGAAAATGACGTCACCTGCACAAAAGCCTACCTCCAAGCATACGGCGTAAATATAGACCTTGTGGACGTCCACACCGCCTACCCAGAGCCGACAGGCGAACTTCCCGTCAGCGATACGCCTATAACAAACCCGTATAAAGTATCAAATCTTTTGTGCGACCTGGAAGAAATGGGTTACCGCCCAACTTTCACCTCCTGCGGCATTTATGACCAAGGCAACAGATGTGAGGTAACAGTGCTTTACGAACACAACATCAAGGAAATGGAAGAACTTCTGCAAAGCTGTAACGTTGATATGTCAATAGTCACAATAACCCTCGGTGGCAAAGCAGAAGTCACCCCCGGCTACAGAAGCCCAAGAGAGATACTCGAAGAAGTAAAAGACGTTTTCCATATAAATGATGTAAGAATAGCCATAACAGGCAAGACCTCATGTGTAGACGCCTATGCCATAGACATTTCCGACACCGAAAAGCTCGCCGATATAGCAGGCTACATCACCAGCTATTTTTCCGACGATATCCTCTACTCCATACCAATATCCCTAAACGGCAGCGATTATTTTTTCGTACATAAATAGCACAAAACCGCTCTGCACTGCGCAGGGCGGCTTTTGTTTCACATACAAAACCTATGGCTTCCAATAACCGTCACCGTAGGCTTAGCGTGCATATAAGCGTTTGAAGTCTTAGCAGGATTGTAGTAGTAAACACAGCCGTTGGTAGGATCCCAGCCGTTCAAAGCGTCACGGGCAGCATTGTAAGCTGAAGCGGCAACAGGCTCGTTGAACTGTCCGTCCACCACCGCCGTAAAAGCGCCGTTTTGGTAAATTACCCCCGAAAGCGTGTCAGGGAAAGACGGGTGCTCAATGCGGTTGAGTATCACCGCACCCACAGCCACCTGTCCCACATAAGGCTCGCCCCTGGCCTCGGCAGAGATTATCCTCGCCAAAAGATTGATATTCTGCTCCGTAGCCGACGGTACAGAGCCAATGGATATCCCCAGCGCCCGAAGTGTCTGCGGACCTGCCGTTCCCGTCTGACTTATCCCCTGCTGTTTTTGAAATTTTATCACAGCGGCTTTGGTCTTTTCGCCGTAGTATCCCGTCACAGAATCATTGAACAAACCACGTTCTTTAAGGCGTTCCTGAATAGCCCTAACCTCACTGCCGCTAGACCCAAGCTGAGAGAGCGCACTGTCCGAACCGCCCCAAAAGGCATTCACCGCCGCCAGCGAAACTCCCACCGCCAGCACCGTCACCACAGCTTTTTTCGCAAGCAGATTTCTCATTGTTCTCATAAGATCACCTCCTGAAAATCTGCATTTATTTTTTACAGCATTTACAGATTTATTCACGTCATGTCAATATGTACAAATTCAGTGGCACAAATTTATGCAAACAAATGATTTATATTTTAATTTGGCAACATTTCTGCAATTGTTGCATTTTTTATGCAACAAAGCACCCCATTTTCGGGATAAGTATAGGGATATTATCCCAAATTGAATATCCTGCAAGGTAGCAGTGTATGAGGAAACATTTTGTCAACGTGAGTTAGGTGAACACGATGAGAGGTTCTGATCGCACAGAAAAGCACTTCCTGCACCTTGTTTGAAGCTTGAAAACTGAATAAAAATCGTACAAAGCCACAAAATTACGGCAACAAATCTGTAGGGGCGAACAGCGTTCGCCCGTCGAAGAAACAAGTCCACGATTACAACCATTGTAGGACAGAACAAAAAACTATCCTATCACGCTTGTAGGGGCTTGGCGAAATTTCTGTTCGCAAGCTCACAGAAATGCGACAGCCCGCTCGAAGTGACGAGGTTTGAATTTACCATAAAGTCATGCAGATGTACAAAGACGTGCGAGGGGGGCGGGACGTCGGATTTCTGCAAAGCAGAAATTGCGCCGCTCCCCTACAATTCTGAAATTATGGCAAATTCTAAACACGGGCGAACGCTGTTCGCCCCTACAAATATTTGGGCAAGTCCTACCGCCGCAAAATCGCTCCGCTCTTTGCGGACTTTACGTTGTGCAGGAGGATAGTAAAGCGGTGCAGATTTAATTCTCCGATATCACTTTCATCTAATATCTGACTTCTATATGCTATTTTTCATTAAATCTGCACCTAGTCGGCTTGCGCCGAATGAGGCTCTGCCTCATACTCCGCTAGGGGCTTTGCCCCTAGACCCCACAAGCCCTCTAGCGCCGGGCTTGAGCGTGCGCTTTATCTCTCGCTTCGCTCGGTGCTTTATTTTTACTTTTGGTCTGCTATGCCCATTCCTCATTCCTCATTCCTCACTCCTCACTCCTCATTCCTCACTCCTCATTCCTCATTTCACATTCCTCCCCTCCTCACTAAAAATCCGCCCCCACATCTTGCAATTTACCTCAAAATGTGCTATCATTATCTCTATAGGGGGTCTTATCCATGAAAAAACTCTTTTCCGTAATTTTTATGAACTTTTTCGGCTTCGACATGATAATTTTCTTGGTTGCAGTCGCGACCGCCCTCGTCTTTTATTTCACTAAAAAATCGGCTGATGTTCTCTACAACAAACTTCATCTTAACATCTTCGTTCCCGATTCAGGTGCTTCCCGCCGTCAGGCTGACAGCGATATTTCTGACATTCGTGAAACAGATATCGTTTCTATGCGCAACCGCACAGGAAGCCTTTATTCTCTGTTCGTAAATCTCACAGGGATCTTCCCTCTCTTGGGTATCCTCGGCACTGTTATCTCCCTCCTCGGTATGGTGGGCGATATGACAAACGTTCAGGATAATTTCTATGGCGCTTTGACCTCCACTTTTTGGGGACTTGTTTTTGCTATAATCTTCAAATTTCTTGACGGCATAATCTCTGCAAAAATAGAGGATAACGAGAAAAATGTTCAGCTCTATCTTGAAAGAAACAACGCTGAACATTCCCAAAGCGGTGAACAGCCATGAATGGTTTCAGGAAAAATAAGGGCATAGTCCTTGAGCTGACTTCCCTGCTCGATGTTATCATGATAATGCTTTTCTGGGTCATGACCGATGTTTCCGCATCTGCCGACAGTCAGAAAGAGGACGCAAAAGCTCAGGTGCAGGCTGTCACTCAACAGCTTGAGGAGCAGAAGCAAAAATCCGCTGACGAGCTTGAAAAGCTCCGTGAGGATATGCAAAAGCAGATAGATGAAGCCTATAAAAAGGCTGAGAGCATTAACAGCAATGCCGCAAAAAACCAGCAGGCGCTTGACGGCTACACTCAGGGTATGCTTATCTCACTTGATATGCGAAATGAAAACGGCACTGACAAGCTGTATATTTCCCGTAATGATGAGGATATTATGACCGTGACCCCTGATGAAGACATCTCAGGCAGGCTCATATCTCTTTTTGAAGGACTCGGTGCGGCAGACGGTGAAGTAATGCTTGCGGCAGTGGTCTATGACGGTGACGCTGTGCTTTATCGTAACATGAGAATAGTGGAAAACGCTGTGCAGGCTGTGTCAGACAAATACGAAAATGTTTACTTTACATACATAAACACTTCCAAATAGAAAGGACAATAAAAATGAGTATTCAGAACGATGTTGAAAAGCTCTACCGCAGTGACCTTGAAAAACAAAGACAAAAGCAGAAAAAGAAAAAGAAGAAAAAGCTTCTTGGTATCATGCTGATCGTCATTATCATTGCGGCGCTTATTCTTATAATGCAGTATCTTGGACTTGGACTAGGCGGTGGAAAAGGCGAAGGCTCAGGGGACGGCAAGGACGTAAGTGCTTCCTCCAATGAAGCTTCCGTTACTACCACAACAACAGCAGTGCCAAAGGAATTTTATGACATCAAGGTTTCAGGAAGCACTTATATAATCGATGAGCGTGTGGTAGATCTTAAAAGTCTTGTTTCCACAGTGAAGCTTATGAGCGACAATGTTATCGTAAGGATAACAGACGACAACGCAACAAAGAACGCTATGGATGACTTGAAAAAGGCTCTTACCGACGACGGCAGAGAGTTCACAGAAACAGTTCTTGACAATTCAGCTTTGGATAACAGCATGGCAGATACAACATCTGAAGCCGTAAGATAAAAACTGTAGGGGCGAACATCGTTCGCCCGTTTTCTGCATAATTTTAAAGGATACAGATATAAAATAAAATTGGGGACGGTCAAGCCGTCCTCTTTTCAGAAACAGAGGTAATATCATGCTTGGACTTACTTTAGAGGGCGGAGCCAGCAGAACGGTCTATTCCTGCGGAATAATGGACGCTCTGCTGGAGGATAAAATAATAGCCGATTATGTTATAGGCGTTTCGGCAGGAGCAGCTTTCGGCGTTTCTTACTGCTCAGGGCAGATAGGCAGAAATCTCCGCCTTGCAACTGAGTTTATGGGAACAAAGAAATACATGGGTGCAAGACATCTTATCGACCCGAAAAACCGATGCTACTATAATCTTGATTATGCCTACAATGTTGTGCCTAATGTTGAGCTTCCCTTTGATTATGAAGCCTACAGAAACTTCAAAGGCAGATTTTGTGCAGTTGTTACAAACGTAAAAAACGGCAAGGCTGAGTACATGGACGTGCCAAAAAATGACACCCGCTGGAATTTGCTTAGAGCAACCTGTGCGCTTCCTCTGCTTTTCCCTGAGATAGAGATAAACGGAGAAAAATATATGGACGGCGGTATATCAGATTCAATACCATATATGCAGGCAATAAAAGCAGGCTGTGACAAAAATATCGTTGTGCTGACCCGACCAAAGGGCTATGTTAAGACCCAAGAGCCTGCTACAAAGCTTGCCATGAAATATTATCACAAGCACCCTGAGTTTGCCGAAGCCCTTGCCACAAGAGCCGAGAGATACAACAAATGTATCGCAGAGCTTATGGAGCTTAAAGCGGAGGGGAAAGTCTTTGTTTTCACACCAAAAACCACCTTCGGTGTAGGCAGGACTGAGGGCGACCCTGCAAAGCTGAGAAGGCTCTACGATTACGGCTACAACCACGCAAAATGGGCAATGGACGATCTGAAAAAATATCTATGCAAGTAGGAATGAGGTAATAAAATGTCATACAAGCTGCCGCTTTTTGCTGCCGCCGCATTTCTGGGCGGTTATATGCTTATTTCAAACAGACAGCTAAGGGTGAACAAATACGAACTGAAGGTATCAAAGCTCCCTAAGAATTTTGTTGGTAAAAAGATACTTCTTCTTGCAGATCTTCACAAGAAGCGTTACGGGGATAATTTCAACAATCTGGTAAATTCCTGCATTGCCGCCGAGCCTGACTTTATTTTCTTTGCAGGTGATCTTTACAGCCGTGATGAAACGGACATGATACCGAAGCTTGCCCTTATGAAAAGGCTAAAACATATTGCACCGACCTATTATATTTTCGGTAACCATGAAACTGACAACATGGATAATGCCGAAGCCCTTGCTTTGAAACTCACCGAATGTGGAGTACACATTCTGAGAAACAACATGGAGCAGATAAAAATAGGCGAGGATCACATCAATATATACGGCACTCAGCTTCCCCAAAGATTTTACCGCAACGAAGATTTTTCACATCACGACCTGCCGCAGATCACAAAGGACGAGCTTACAAAGCTTCTAGGCGAGCCTGACAGGAGCGAATGTAACTTTTTGCTTTCGCACACGCCGCTGGCGTTCCGTGCTTATGCAGACTGGGGGGCAGATGTGACGTTTTCGGGTCACTGTCATGGGGGAGTTATAAGATTGCCTTTTATTGGCGGAATACTTTCTCCCGAGCGGAAATTCTTTCCACGATACACAAAGGGGATTTACGAACTTAACGCTGAACAGGGATTGGCAAAGCTTGCTGTTACGGCAGGACTTGGTAAATTCAGGCTGAATAATCCCTCGGAAATAATGATTTGCACACTTGAAAGGCAGGAATAAATATGTATCAGAAACAATTTGCAGAATATTTTGACAAGCACATGGAGGAGATACTTCGTGACCTTGACGAGATTATTTCTATCGAGAGCATTGGTGACATAAACGCCCCTGTTAAGCCATTTGGCGAGGGTTCTCGCAAGGCTCTTAACTGGGGAAAGGCTTATCTTGAAAAGCTCGGCATGACAACAAAGGACTTTGACGGCTATGCTGTTCACGGTGATTTTTACCCTGAGGGAGAATGTAAGCTTGCTGTGCTTTCACATCTTGACACTGTTCCCGCAGGCGAGGGCTGGAGCTATCCGCCTTTCAAGCTGACTAAAGCTGACGGAAAGCTTTTCGGCAGAGGAACAATTGACGACAAAGGTCCGAGCGTTGCGGTGCTGTGGGCTGTAAAGGCTATCAAAGAGCTTAACATTCCTATAAAAAAGAACTTCCGTGTTATTTTCGGCGGCAATGAAGAGGGTGGCTGTGAGGACATGGAATATTATGAAAGCAAACAGCCTTTCCCTGAAATGGTGTTCACCCCCGACGGCTCTTTTCCTGTGCTCAACTGCGAAAAGGGCATGGTGCATCTTACATTCTCTGCTGAATTTTCAGATGATAAGATAGCTGAGATAAAGGGCGGAAGCGTTATAAATGCTATCCCGGACAAGTGCATTGTGAAGTTTGCTGACGACAGTGAGAAACTCATCAGAGGAAAATCGTCACACGGCTCAAGACCTGAAAACGGCGACAATGCGGTGACAAAATTTGTGGCAGAATACAAAAATGAAAATGCTCTCCTTGGTGGGTTGGCTGAGCTTTTCCCACACGGAGAATGCAACGGAAAGTCCTGCGGTCTTGGTTTTTCAGACGATGTATCAGGCGAGATGACCTGTGCGCTGACTATCCTTAAAACTGAGGGTGGCAGGCTTCATGGCGGTATCGACATACGCTTCCCTATTGACAAGACGCTTGCTGAGATAAGCGGTATCATAACTTCGGCACTTGAAAGCAAGGGCTTCAAGGTGGACGAGCTTGACGGCATGGAGCCGCATTATGTGGACGAAAACAGTGAGTTCGTTCAGACCTTATTAAGGGTATACGAAAAGGTCAAGGGCGAAAAGGGAAAATGTATCGCAGAGGGCGGAATAACCTACGTTCACAACACAAAGGGCGGTGTTGCGTTCGGTGCGGAATTTCCTGAGGAAAACAACAATATGCACGGAGCTGACGAGCATATTTCTATGGAAACTTTCAAAATAAATCTGAATATGTACGCTAATGCTATTGCAGAGCTTTGCGGTGAATAATTGGGTGTGCATGGCTCTTGACAAAGTGTGATTTTAGTGGTATACTTTATTACATAAAAGCTTAAAAGCGTAAAAGCATAAGGAGCATGACGGACAATGAAGATTTGTATAGTTGGACTTGGACTTATAGGCGGTTCGCTTGCCAAGGCAATAAAAAAGAACACTCATGAGAGCTGTTTCGGTATAGATATTGACAGGGGAACGATAGCAGGGGCGCTGGCTCAGGAGGCTATCGACGGTGAAATGGCAATTGACGACCTTGCAGGCTGTGACGTTGTTATCGTGGGACTTCACCCTGAGGCTACCATAAAATTCATCACGGAGAATGCAGGCAAGTTCAAAAAGGGCGGTATCGTTCTTGACACTTGTGGAGTAAAGGGCGAGATAGTCAGAGCTGTAGAGGGCGTTTGCATTGAGAACGGCGTAAACTTCCTCGGCTGTCACCCTATGGCTGGACGTGAATTTTCGGGTTTTGCATACTCGGTGGACAATCTTTTTGAGAAAGCAAGCTTTATAATGACGCCTACAGACAGAACTCCTATGAGGGTGGTGCAGGAGATATCAAGGCTTGCATACAACATAGGTTTTGCAAAGGTCGTTGTATCAAACATTGAGGAGCATGACAGCGTTATTGCGTTCACTTCTCAGCTTGCTCACGTTGTATCAAGCTCCTATGTAAAAAGCCCTAGTCTTTTGAAGCAGGCAGGCTTTTCGGCAGGTTCTTTCAAAGACCTTACGAGAGTGGCCAAACTCAACGAAGATATGTGGACGGAGCTTTTCCTTATGAACCGTGGTCCACTGGTGGACGAGATAGAGCATATAATCGCAAGATTAACGGAGTATCGTGATGCTATTGCAAATAATGACGCTCAAAGGTTGCATGACCTGCTTAAAGAGGGTCGAGAGCTTAAGGAATTGTCTAATAATAGCTAAATAAGAAAACAAAGCGGTGTCAGAGTTTGAATTCTCTGCACCGCTTTTTGTTTATTCTTCTGTTTCTTTATCTGTGTCTGTATCGTCGTCTGTATTATCAGTTTCTTCCTGCTCTTCATTTTCGTCAGGTTCGTCAGGCTCGGACAAATTGGTATCGTCGCTTTCATCTGTATCGTGGATATCTTTATCATTATCCTTGTTGGCTGACTTATTGTCGCCTACTGTTTTGTTTTTCACTATCATAAGATACTCAGCGGCAATAAGAGCTACGCACAAAACGCAGACCACGCCAATAATAACGCCCATTGATGAACCGCTCTTTTCTTCCGACACCGGACTTGCGGCTTTTGAGGTCGCTTCTGCTTCTGAGCTTTCAAGCTTCACGGCTTCAGGTTCTTTTATCACTATTTTAAAATGCCCTACTGAGCCGTCCCTATAAACAATATCTATCTTTGTTTCGCCTGTGCTGAGGGTCTGGAACTTGCCGTCCTCGAATATAAGCACTTCGCCGTTGGCTACTGTTACGCTGTCAACATCTGTAAGCCCTATATCCTCGGGAGCGATAGGGTACTTGGAATAGTCAACGTCTATTTCGATATAATCGCTGTCGTCCTGCTGAACGTCTGCAGCGTCCTGATACTTGACGATACCATTCTCTACCTGATTTGATATGGCATTGAGGTTTTCGTCATCAAGGGAATTTACTGTGAGATAAAGCACTGTTGAGGTGAGCTTTTCGTCTGCGACTTTGAAATGGAGGGTCGCATAATCACCGTCAAAGTCTGTGCCGTCTGCGTTCACATAGTTATATACAAACTTACCTGCAAAGGCGTTGTCTACTGCCATGCCACCTGCTTTATCATTGGTTTCGCACTTTTCAAACTCTACAAGGCTATCGTCATAGCCCACGGAGATAGAGGCGTTTGAGATAAGGTGGTCGCACTGGATATTTATTTTCGCTGTGAACTTTTTATCCTTTACCTCGCTGACCACAAGCTTTACAACTGTCGGCGTAGAAGTCGGAGTGTCCGGAACATAGGAATAAGATGTGGTAGTTCCCCATGTGGTGGTTTCCCATGTCTGAGCTGTGGTAGTTGTAGTCGTTTCAGTGTCCTCCCACTGAGGCTGAGTGGTAGTGGTTGTTTCCGGTACAGGATCTGTGGCTGGCACATCGGTTGTCACAGGCGTTTCGGGATCAGCGAAACACACTGAGGTCATTGCCATGACCGCTGCAAAAAATCCCACTGTTACTTTTTTGAAATCCATTATTTACTCTCCTGATATTGTTTTTGACGTAAACAAGGGCTGCCGCCATAAAGACCGCAGCCCATGATTTTCCTTTTTATTAGTCCTCAATAAGAGTTACTTTCTTCATGACCTGATCTACAAGTGGCTTATCGTTGAAATTTACATCAACTGCTGCGATCTCGTCAACAACGTCCATGCCCTCGACTACCTTGCCGAATGCTGCATACTGTCCGTCAAGAAGAGGAGCGTCCTGGTGCATGATAAAGAACTGTGAGCTTGCTGAATTTGGCATTGCTGAACGTGCCATTGAGATAACGCCTCTTGTATGCTTGAGGTCGTTACGAACACCATTGGCAAGGAACTCGCCCTTTATCTTCTCTTTTGCACCGCCCATGCCTGTTCCCGTCGGGTCGCCGCCCTGTATCATAAAGCCCGAAATAACTCTATGAAAAATAAGTCCGTCATAAAAGCCCTCTTTAACAAGCTTCTCAAAATTTGCAACTGTGATAGGTGCAACGTCAGGATAAAGCTCGATCTTGATATTCTTTCCGTTTGCCATTTCTATATTTACCATGTTAATACTCTCCTTATTATCTGTTAATACAAAATTTACTTGGATTTTGGCAGCTCGCCACGTTTATTTTTCTCCATAAGATCATTGAAATACAATGTGACAGGAGTTGGAACTTTCTTGAAAAGTCCCTTTTTCTCAACCTCGTCACAAACGATATAATCTCTTTCACCGTCATTATTTACGCAATAGAGCCTGTCTGTTTTATAGAAGCCGCCGTTGCCGTCATCTCTGTTCTTATCAAAACAGCCGAAGATATCCTTTGCCATAAGCTCGCAAAGTCTGAGTATCTTTTCATAGTTGGTATGCTCGCTCCACTTTTCAAGCTCTTCATGGAAAAACTGCTGGACAGGAACGTCATTGACTTCCATTTTTCTTATTATTCTCGCAAGGCATATAGAAGCGTCCTGATCGGTAAGCTTATCAAGTCTTGCATTCTTATAATCAAGTATATACTCATTTAATGTAGCATAAAGCAACTTATCATACTGAAACGGCTTGCCTTTGCCTGAAAACTTTATGATAGGGTTATCGGTATTGATCTTCAATTTTATCTCTCCAATTCAATTTATTCTGGCAATACCCCTAATGACTGCCTTTACCCCGATCATCTGCCATATTTTTCGTTAAATTCTTTCACCTTCTGCGCCAAAAACTCTTCCGATACTGAGCCGATAGCGTCGTCGTCCTCGCTGTGGTCAACAGAGCCAAGACCCTCCACAAGAGCCTCATCGACGGATATTCCCTTTATATCCTTATACTCTGCATAGTCCTCAGGCTTTTTTGCATAAGGAAGCTCAGCCACCTTTGCGGCTGTAGTTTCTGCACTTATGGCTTCGATATTGCCTGTATCACGCTTCTCCTGAGCCACTTTCTCGTCATGTATCCTATATATCTCCTCAAGCTTTGAGTCGATACCCTCAACGGACGCCACGCTTATATCCTCCTTATGAGAAGCTACAAATCTTGCGTGTTCCTCCTCATAAAGCTTTTCATACTCGCTCTGGGCATCAGTTATCTCAGCCTGTCCTACCGGGTTCACGTCGTAGTCGGCATAGGTCTTTACGGGATCGTTTTTCTTTTCAGCCAGCTCTTTTTCAAGCTGCTCCATCTTGCTGCGGATAGTTTCCGGCTCTATGGTATCGGTTATCTTCTCAGCGTGTACCTTATCGCTGCTGGACTCCTTCACAAAAGCCGTATCTCCGCCTGCTCTCTTCACAGGCGTGTTCCATATATCATCAGCATTTATCTGCTGCTTTTTAGGCTGTGTCGATGTTTTGGGCTCGGAGCTTTTTCTGCTGAACAGACCCATAAGATCTCCCCCTTTTTATTGGCATGATGATCTGATATCGGCTTTTTATGCCTGACATCTTATACTTATTTATTATACAATATTTTCACCAAAATTGCAAACCTTTTGACAGTTACTTTTTGTACGATTTTTTAAACTCTTTTTGTGCATTTTGTTTCGTATTAATATAATATAAATATAAAATTCACGCTTAGTTAATGTAATCTATACTAATATTTGCTATACTATATTTGTTAAGTTATTTATTTTGTTAATTAAAAACAAAAAACAAATTAGTTTAAGAAAACTATTTTTGGCATAAAGATACACAAAAATACCCGATCGTGAAGAAGATAACACGAATAAGAAGGGTAAAAGCTTAAGTATATATGAAGTAAATTCATGGAGGAGGATCTATTTATGACAAGACCGTCACTTGGGATAACGGCAATGGAACTTTTTGCCTGCAATCCTTTCAGAGTGCTCGGCATAGCCGTTGACACTCCTACTGCTGATGTCACGCTCACATACAAAAAGCTGCTTGATATGGCGGCTAAAGGTGACACGGCTGATTATGAAACGCCTTATGATTTTGATTTTCTGCCGCCTTTCTCCCGTTCTGAAAAGGATCTGAAAACGGCTTATGCAAAGATCGCCAGCAACGGATACAGATGCTTCGCATTCTCTGATCCTATATTTTCGGCTTCCCTGAACATTGATGACGTTATGCTCAACCTCAGAGATATCTCATGCTATGACTGTTTCCTCAGATGTTATATGTGGCTCATCACCAATGACAGAGATTTTGAAGAGCCTGAGCTTTGGATACCACTTTGTCAGTACATAGACAAGATGATAATGTCAAGCCCTGAGCAATGGGATAAGTATTTTGACCATCGTTTTCCGCAGGATATGCTTGACGGCTCAATGTCTGCGCTGAGGTCTTTCTATGCCACATTCTGCGATATAATTCTGCTTCCTATCAAGGAAATGGTAAGAGGCTCTATGAAGTGCAGATCCGCAATGGAGATACTTAAGATCGCAAAGGTGGACGTTGACGAAGTATTCCCTGACATTGACATTCCACAGGCTAACCTGCCTAAGAGGGGCGAGCCTGCGCCGAAGCTCAAGATCGCTGTCAAGGACGGCGAGGAATACTATGATGTTACAACAGGCAAAATGGTAAGCTTTGATGGCGACGAGGACTCTGCTATCGAAAGCAACGATTTCTCTGCGGCTGCAAGCTCCATTTCTGCTGACGCTATCGTTGGCGAGGACGGTCCTGACAGCGAGCCTATACCTGACGAGCCTGAGGAAAATCCTGAGCTTAAGGTAGTTCCGCCTCCAGCTCCCGTTCAGCCTGAGCCTGTAGCAGTACAGCCTGCACCAGAGCCACAGCCTATACCAGAGCCACAGCCAGCTCCTGCACCTGCACCGACGCCTGCAGAGGACATCCAGTCTGCTCCTGTATTCAACACAAAGCCGATGGCTCAGAGAGGTATTCCCGGCGAGATAAACGCACCTATAAGAAAGAGAAAGATCTTTATTCCGGGACACGAGGGCATTTCAGGCTCTGCACCTGCAAGCCAGCCTGTTTCTGCTCATGTTCCGCCAGTTTCACAGCCTGCGCCTGCGCCAACGCCTGTTCAGACAGCACAGCCTGCTCAGCAGACAGTTTCAGCACCTGTGTACAGCCAGCCTGCTCCACAGCCTGCGGCGGAAGCTCCGAAGCCTGCGGCTAAAAAGCCATACAAGAAGGCGAACAAGGGACTTACTTCCCTTATTGATACAGTTGACGAGGCGATAAACGACACCTCGGACATAATCCTTACTGACGAGGCTGAGGAAGAGGAAAACCTCTACACTGACACTCTTATCAAGATGCTGAGGGCGAACCGCTCAAACAATCAGCTTATGAAGAGCGTTGACACAAAGCATATTTACGACAATGGTGACAGCCTTGGCAGACCTGAGGAAGCAGAGCTTTCTATGGACGCTATCAACATGAAGAAAATGGACAAGAGCCTGCTCAATTCTTCATATGATAACATCAGCACCAAGGAAACCGATCCTAAGAAGCTTCGTGAGGAAAAATACCGCAACATCAACATCAATGATATGCTCAATCCAACAGTAGGAAGCCAGATGCACAAAGAATACACTCCGGACGCTATCGAGGAATTTGTTAAAGCTAAAAAGCAGGAAAAGTCCGCCATAAAGGGTATTTGGAAGCTTCTTGGAGTTCTGTCGCTTTTGTTGATCATTTATCTTATACTGCTTTACACGGGTCTTATTTGATGACGATATAAAGTGTGGCAGAATATCCGCAACGTGGTGTAACGAAAAAGAATAAGTAAACAAAACATCGGGCAAACGGGACGTCGCATTTCTGCAAAGCAGAAATTGCACCGTTCCCCTACAGGGTTTGTGAAAACGTCAGCATTTTGCGAGTAACACAAGTTTATTCGGCAATTAATCGGGCGAGGAAGCGGGACGTCGAGGGCGCCGTCCCCTACATTATAATGTGATGCGAAATTTTGTAGGAAAATAAACAGTGTTAGAAATTTAGATAACAGATTTATAAGGGGTGGGAATTCCGCCCCTTTTTTGCAATAAGGAGAAATTTTATGAAAGAATACATACTCTCTTTAGATCAGGGAACGACTTCCTCCAGAGCGGTGCTTTTTAACGCAAAGGGTGAAAAGGTTGCAAGCGTACAGAAAGAATATCCGCAGATATTCCCCGGCAACGGCTGGGTGGAGCATGACCCTATGGACATACTGGAAAGTCAGCTCAGTTCTGCTCGTGAGGTCATTGCAAAGGCCGGGATAACAGCGGAGGACGTGGCGGCTATCGGCATCGCCAACCAGCGTGAAACGACGATACTTTGGGACAAGAACACCGGCAAGCCTGTTTACAACGCTATCGTTTGGCAATGCAGAAGGACTTCTGAGGACTGCGCACGAATGGAAAGTCAGGGCTTGCAAAAGTTTTTCAAGGACAAGACGGGACTTCTTATCGACCCTTATTTCTCTGCCACAAAGATAAAGTGGATACTTGAAAATGTTGAGGGTGTGAGGGAGCGTGCGGAAAAGGGAGAGATACTTTTCGGCACTGTGGATTGCTGGCTCATATGGAATCTGACAGGGGGAAGGGTACACGTTACGGACTACTCCAATGCTTCCAGGACTATGCTTTTCAACATTCACACCCTTGAATGGGACAGAGAGATACTGGGACTTTTGGGCATACCCAGCTGTATGCTCCCTGAGGTCAAAGAATGTTCGGGTGACTTGGGCGAAACTGAGGAGAACATTTTCGGAAGCAGGATAAAGATCGCAGGCTGTGCAGGAGATCAGCAGGCGGCACTTTTTGGGCAATGCTGTTTCCGTGAGGGCGATGTGAAAAACACCTATGGCACGGGCGGTTTTCTGCTTATGAACACAGGTGAAAAGCCTGTGGAAAGCCGTCATGGATTGCTCACGACTATTGCCTGGGGCATAGGAGGAAAGGTGAATTATGCTCTGGAGGGGTCGGTATTCGTATCGGGTGCGGCGGTAAAATGGCTTCGTGACGAGCTTTGCATAATACGCACAGCGTCAGAAACTGAGGAGCTTGCAAGAAGCGTTGAGGACACGGGCGGTGTATACTTTGTGCCTGCATTCGTGGGACTTGGCGCACCATACTGGAAGCCTGAGGCAAGGGGCATGATAACAGGGCTTACAAGAGGAACAAACAGATGCCACATAGTCAGGGCAACATTGGAAGCTATGTGCTATCAGACCTATGACGTTCTCAGGGCGATGGAGGAGGACGCTGGGGCTATCGGAAGCATAAAGGCTGACGGTGGTGCGGCAAGCAACGATTTTCTTATGGAATTTCAGGCTGATATATTGGGTCATTCGGTCATAAGGCCTTATAACGTGGAATCCACCGCAACAGGTGCGGCATATCTTGCTGGGCTTGGCTGTGGGCTTTGGGGCAGTATGGAAGAGCTTGTGGGAGTTTCGGATAAGTTTAGAGAGTTTATTCCGTCTATGAGTGAGGGTAAACGCAGTGATCTGATAGGTGGTTGGAAGAAAGCGGTTCAAGCGGCTATTAGGGAATAAAGGTAAAAAAATCGGGCGACCTTGGGTGGGTCGCCCTTTCTGTTATATATCTTTCATTTCATTAAGCACCTGGGCACATAGGAAAAGCGAACCGCATATAAGATTCACTCCGTGAGGATTCTCGTTTATTAGCTGACGTGCCATTTCAAGGGCAGGCTTTGGACTTTGCTCTGCCCTGCCGCCTGCGTTTGTTATAATGTCGGCAAGGTCAGAGGCAGTTTCGGCTCTGTCGCTGAAACCGTCAACTGTGTAGAATTTGTCTACATACGGTATGAGTTTCTTTACAGCCTCGGTGATGTTTTTATCCCTGCACATTCCCATAACGGCGTAACATGGGTGTTTTTCACAATGCTCCAATACGCCTGCCAAGGCTGACAAGCCGTCGGGATTGTGCGCTCCGTCCAGTATCAAAAGCGGCTCACGGCTGAGTATCTGCACTCTGCCTTGGAGCTGGGCTTTTTTGATGCCCTCGGCAATTTTATCCTGCGGAATTTTCAGGGTATCGTTGACAAGGCGTATGCCGCTTATGACGCTCATGGCGTTCAGCACCTGATGTGCGCCGCCCATGGTGACTTCATAGGGCTGTCCTTTGAACTCAAACTTTGAGCCGAAAACGTCACAGCTTATAAGTTTGAGCTGGCTGATGTCGGGGATAACCAGCTGAGAAAGATTTTTCACCGCCTGCTCTCTGACGGTGCGGATAACTTTCATATCGTTGCCTGCGCTCAAAACGCATGGGCAGTGGGGCTTTATAATGCCTGCTTTCTGATAGGCTATCTTCTCCAAGGTGTCACCTAAAATGGCGGTGTGGTCAAAGTCCACTGAGCCTATGACTGTGAGAACAGGGGTTTTTATAACGTTGGTGCTGTCCAAAAGTCCCCCAAGACCTGTTTCAAGGACGACTATATCGCAGTTTTCCTCGGCAAAATAGAGGAAAGCTATGGCGGTGGTTATTTCAAACTGAGAGAAATTCTCACGGTCGCAGTGCATATCGGTGACGGCTTTCACACGCTTTGCCATTTTCGCAAGGGCAGGCTTTGGTATATCGACGCCGTTTATTTTTATCCTGTCGGTATAGCTTATTATATAAGGCGAGGTGAAAAGACCTGTTTTCAGCCCTGCGCACTGAAAGACCTCGCTGAACATCTGCGCCATTGAACCTTTGCCGTTCGTGCCTGCGATATGAACGAATTTAAGGCTGTCCTGCGGGTCGCCAAGGTCGGAAAGCAAGGCTTTTATTCTGGATAGGTCTTTAACGGGCTTGCCTGAATGGGAAAAGCTGTTTATAAATTCAAGTTCGTCTATGTCTTTGGTATTTTCTATCAATGTTATCCCTACATTTCGTCTATTATTTCTTTAAGCTCTCTTGCGGTGTCTATATTCACACCTGCGGTCTTTGCAAGCTCCTCTACTGTGGCTTTTTTGAGAGCCTCTTTGGTCTTATACTCGGTGATGAGTTTTGCGGCTTTTTTATCGCCTATGCCTTTGACCTTGGTTATTTCAAGTCGGTGGGCATTCTTTTTATGCTTTTGTGCCTGATAGGTTATGGCTACTCTATGGACTTCGTCCTGAATGGCGGTAACAAGATTGAACGCCGCTCTGCACTTTGCAAGGCTTATTTCTCCGCCGCCTGTGGCGACTGCTCTTGTGCGGTGCTTGGAGTCTTTCACAAGTCCGAACAATGGGCAGGTGACGCCCATTCGCTCTAAGACAGGCTCAACGGCATTGACGTGGCCGTTTCCACCATCGAGCAAGATAAGATCGGGCATAATGGAAAAGCCCTCGTCTGTTTTCTCAAAGTAGTTTCTAAAGCGACGTTCTATGACCTCCTGCATACAGGCATAGTCATTTTGCTCTGCAACTGTTTTGATAGAAAACTTTTTATAATACTTCTTGCATGGTCTGCCGTTTTCAAAGACCACCATGCCTGCGACCATATTTGTAGAGGCGAGGTTTGATATATCGTAGCACTCGATATATTTCGGGGTCTTGGGAAGTCCCAATGCTTTGGCAAGCTCCTCAAGGGCGGTTATCTCACGGCTCGTTCTGCCGACTTTTATGGAGAGATACTCGGTGGCGTTGCTTTTGGCAAGGGTGGTAAGGCGGAGAAACTGTCCTCTTTTCGGAGTGGAGATATTCACGGCATGGTCATACTTCTGGCGGAGAAATTTCTCTATTATCTCGCCGTTTGTGATATCCTCGTCAAGGAGGATATCTTTCGGTATACTGTCTTTGGAGGAATAATACTGCATGAGAAAATCTTCACGCATTTTTATGCTGTCGTCTTTTTCTCCAAGAAAATAGGAAGCCTTATCAAAAAGTCTGCCCCCACGATACATTATAACGCTGGCACACGCCATTTCGCCATTTTGAGCAATGGCGATTATATCAGTGTCACGAATATCGTCATTAATTATCTTCTGACTTTCAGCGGCTTTCTGTATGGCTTGGATACGGTCACGAAGCTTTGCGGCAAGCTCAAAGTCAAGCTCCTCAGCGGCTTTGTTCATTTCATCGGTGAGTCTTTCAACTGAATCTGACGAGCCGTTTCGGATATAGTCCACCGCCTGACGGACGATAGAATTATACTCATCTTTGGAGAATTTTCCTGTGCAAACGCCCATACACTGCTTTATGTGCATATTAAGGCAGGGACGCTGTTTTCTGAAATCCTGCGGAAATTTTCGGGTGCAGGTAGGGAGCATAAAGACTTTATTGGCTTCGATAACGGCTTGTTTTACTGCGAACGAGCTTGTATAAGGTCCTATATACTCTGCTCCGTCATCGTATTTTTGCAATACGGCTTGCAGGCGTGGATAGTCCTCATTTGTGACCCTGATATAGCTATAGCCCTTATCGTCTTTCAGCAGGATATTATACTTCGGGGTATACTGCTTTATAAGAGAACACTCCAGCACCAGGGCTTCAAACTCAGAGTCGGTGACGATAAAGTCATAGTCATAGACGTGGGACACCATTTTCCACACCTTTGGCAGATGATCCTGACACTTTCTGAAATAAGTTGTCACACGGTTGCGGAGATTTTTCGCCTTGCCAATATATATTATCTTTTTCATTTTGTCTTTCATTATATAACAGCCCGGTGAGGTGGTGAGCTTTGAAGTTTTATCACGCAGAAATGGCAGGCGTGGGTTGTCTTCATCTGTAATGTACATAAATTCTCCTAACTGAAACTAAAAGCAAAGGCAATACGAGTTGTCCGTATTGCCTTGCTATTATCTCTTACCAATACATAAATACAGGAGTACCCATATCTATTTTTTCATAAACGTATTTTGCTTTATCTAAAGGCATATTTATACAGCCGTGTGAGCCCCATGTGCTTGACTTATAACGCTCACCGCCAAAGTTGCCGTTCTGCCATGATGCGTCGTGAAGTCCTATGCCGATAGTGGAAACGTTATTCCAATAGTCAACATAGGAAGCGTAAGACTGTCCGTCTGCTGATCCTCTGAGGGTCTTGCCCTTTTCCTTATACCAAAGCTTATAAACACCGCCAGGGGTATTTCTTGACTTGCTTGGATAGCCCGAAACTATATCAGACTCCATTGTGAGCTTGCCGTCTTTATAATACCACAAATGCTGTGCGGTAAGGTCTACCTCGATATAAGTGTTGCCGTAATCCTTATCGGCTGTACGCCAATCCTTATTGCAGGTGTACTCATAGGCTGAGTCAGGGTTTACATAGTAGACAGGCTCAGTTTCGGCAGACTCTCCCTTTTCAACAAGGTCCACGATAAGGTCGCAGGTCTTTTGCTGGTCTATCCACCAGCCGTAACAGCCCTGGCCCTCGGAGATAGTTATAGTTCCACGCTTTGTGGTCTTGAACTCTCTGTCCTTGCCATAGGTATCATACTTATCTGCAAGGTCTTCAACATATGCCATTGCCTTATCTTCATCAACTGTATAGCCGGCTTCGGCATTATCCTCGTCAAAGGTTATCCAATCCATGATAGTATCACCCGTGAGAGTTTCGGTGGTGTAGATAAAATCGAATGTTATTTCGATATCGTTAAGGTTATTGAGCTTCTGGCAGGTCTCTTCAAGCATATCCGCTGTTATGGCAGGCTTTTTATAGCAATCTGCCTTTGAGATATCAACGTCAAAGCTACCGTCGTCAAGCTGATTTTCCACATAGGAATAAAGCTCGTCTATCTTATTCTCCTCCACAGCGTCGCCCGTGGTTTCTTTTACCACAACATAGCTGTTGTCGTCGCCTTTTTTGATATAGGCGTCCTCAGGATCTTTTGTGCTTTGAGAGTCAAGCACCTTTCTTTTCAGCACCTTTTCAAGCTTAGCCTTATCGTACTTGAACTTAGATTCAAAGGTGAAATCCGTACGCTTCATGGCCGAAGAGAACCATGAATAGTGGTTTTGCTGAGTATAATACTGTGTGATAAGGTTTTGAGTATTATCGTTATAGCCTATTTCAGACAGCTTTATGGAAAATGTTGTGCCGTCTTTCTTTGTAACGGTGATGGCTTCGGGGATAACAGCCTGCTCGCTTACGAGCTTATAGGCTTCCGCCTTGGTCTTTCCGCTGACCTCGATGCCGTTTATATATGTATTTCCAAGAAATCTATCCTTATACGAATTCATGCCCCACAGATAGAAGCCACCTGCGGCGACTATCATAACACCAACAACTGAGCATATTGCTATTGCGACAGTCTTTCCTGACGAGGACTTCTTTTTCTTCTTTTTTCCATTCTTTGAGCCGCTCTTTGAAGTCTGCTTTGATGAAGGCTTTGCATTTTTACTGCGTGTTTCAGTTGTTTTGGGCTTTTTAGGCTTGATAGTTTCCTCGCCAAAGTCTGAAACTCCTCTTACGGGAGTGATAGGCTCGTCAAAGCCGCCGTCCTGCATTGCCATATTTTTAGCGATCATTCTTGCCATATCCTCATGGCTCACAGGGCGGTTCTGCGCCTGCGGTTTTGCGGCTTCATCGCTGTCGAGGGTAAGACCTTTCATATCAAGATCTATACCAAGCTCATTATCCTTTCTTTCTCTATCGTTCATAACATTACCTTTCCTTATATAACCTTATTATAATATAATCGTTTCACATTTATTTTACCCTATTATACAACACTATCACCTTTTTTTCAAGGAGTATTTCCTACAATATAAAGACAATTTTATGACGATTTCTCAACAGTTTTCATACAGTTGTATAAAAATGCAGTTTTCAAAATGTTATCCTGCATATTTTTCCTGCGACAAGGAATTTTTTTTGCAAAACCTCTTGAAAAAGATCACAATAAGTATTATAATATATGTGGTAAAGGTTCGCTTGCCGAGCCGATCATTAATTTAAGAAAGAAGGATCTGTATGTTAGATATCAAGATCGAACGTACCACTACTCCAAAGGAAAAACCGGCTGACGAGACAAAGCTTGGTTTCGGTCACATTTTTACTGACCATATGTTTGTTATGAATTATGACGCAGGTCAGGGTTGGCATGACGCTAGGATCGTGCCTTACGGCGACCTTTCACTCTCCCCTGCTGCTATGTGCCTGCACTACGGTCAGGAGATATTTGAAGGCCTTAAGGCTTATCGTACTGCTGACGGCTCTGTTCAGCTTTTCAGACCGCAGGAGAACTTCAAGAGAATGAACAACTCTGCTGAGAGAATGGTAATTCCTAAAATAAACGAAGAGGATATGCTCTACGCTCTGAAAACTCTTGTTAAAATGGAGCAGGACTGGGTACCTCACACTGAGGGTGCTTCCCTTTACATCAGACCATTTATCATCGCTGTTGACCCATATGTAGGTGTTAAGCCTGCTGACCACTATCTGTTCATCATTATTCTTTCACCTTCAGGCGCTTACTATTCAACCGGTCTTAACCCTGTTAAGATCTATGTTGAGAACAAGTATGTAAGAGCCGTAAGAGGCGGTACAGGCTTTGCTAAGACAGCCGCTAACTACGCTATCTCACTTGCAGGTCAGGAAGAAGCTCACGAGCAGGATTACGAGCAGGTACTTTGGCTTGATGGTGTTGAGAGAAAGTATGTTGAGGAAGTTGGCTCAATGAACATCTTCTTCGTTATTGACGGCGAAGTTGTTACACCACAGCTTCTTGGCTCTGTTCTCCCTGGCATCACAAGAAAGTCTGCTATCGAGATATGCAAGAGCAAGGGCTACAAGGTAAGCGAGAGAAAGATCTCTATCGAGGAGATCGCTGAGGCTTACGACAACGGCAAGCTTGACGAGGTATTCGGCACAGGTACTGCTGCTGTTATCTCACCTGTTGGTCATCTTAAGTGGGGCGACAAGGTAATGGAGATAAACAACAACAAGATCGGCCCTGTTTCACAGATGCTTTATGATACAATGACAGGCATTCAGTGGGGCAAGATACCAGACGAGTTTGGCTGGATCGTTAAGATCGACTAATATCGTGAATAATCAATGCGGTCTGTGCTTCGGTATAGACCGCATTTTTCATAGGAGTGATAAAAATGGAGCTGCAGCAGATAATAGACAAGTCACATAGGATAGTATTTTTCGGTGGAGCAGGGGTATCAACGGAGAGCGGCATACCTGATTTTCGGTCGGTGGACGGACTTTACAATCAGAAATATGATTATCCCCCTGAGCAGATACTCAGCCACACGTTTTTTATGCGGCACACAAAGGCGTTTTATGATTTTTACCGTGACAAAATGCTTTGTCTGACGGCAAAGCCTAACAAGGCGCATTACAAGCTGGCGGAAATGGAGAGGGCAGGCATACTTTCTTCGGTGATAACGCAGAATATCGACGGACTTCACACGGCGGCAGGAAGCAAAAAGGTGCTGGAGCTTCACGGAAGCGTACACCGCAACTACTGCATGGACTGCGGAAAATTCTACACTGCGGAGGATATTTTAAACAGCACAGGCATTCCGAAATGCACCTGCGGCGGAATAATCAAGCCTGATGTTGTGCTTTATGAAGAGGGGCTTGATGATAAAACTGTGACGGAGGCGGTGAGAGAGATATCTCAGTGCGACACGCTTATTATTGCAGGCACTTCCCTGACAGTTTATCCTGCGGCAGGAATGGTGAGATATTTTCAAGGGGATAATCTTGTGCTGATAAATCGGGACAAGACTTCCATGGACGGCTCCTGCGACCTTGTTATCCACGACAAGGTGGGGGAAACGCTGGATAAGATAGTGATAAAGTAAAGATAAACAACGTGATAACATGGTGAAATAACAAACGGGCGAACGCTGTTCGCCCCTACAGATGTGGATAGCCACATTTGCAGGGGGCAGTGTTCGCCCGTGTTTTTATGCTATTTTATTCGTCCATATGCTGTGCGGTATAAAGCTTGTAATATTCGCCTTTCTTTGCGATAAGCTGGTCATGAGTGCCGCACTCGGCAATGCCTTTGTTGTCGATATACATTATCTTATCGCAGTTTTTGATAGTGGAAAGTCTATGTGCGATAATAAATGAAGTTCTGCCAACAAGAAGTCTTTGAAGTCCCTGCTGAAGGAGCTTTTCTGTTCGTGCGTCTATTGATGAAGTTGCTTCGTCAAGGACAAGTATTTTCGGGTCGGAGAGGAGCGTTCTTGCAAAGGAGATAAGCTGTTTCTGTCCGCCTGAAAGCTTTGAGCCACGCTCGTTGACTTCGGTCATATAGCCGTCTTTCATTTCGCTGATGAACTCGTCTGCGCAGACTATCTTTGCGGCTTCTCTTATTTCTTCTTCCGTTGCGTCAAGTCTGCCGTAACGGATATTATCGTAAATAGTGCCGCTGAAAATAAAGCTGTCCTGAAGCATTATGCCCATTTGTGAGCGGAGTGAATGCAAGGTCGCCTGACTTATATCCTTGCCGTCTATGGTTATTTTACCGCTGTCCAGGTCATAAAATCTTGACAGGAGAGAAACTACTGTAGATTTTCCTGCGCCTGTTGGTCCAACGAGGGCAACGCTTTCGCCCGGCTTAACGTCAAAGGAGATATGCTCCAAAACTGTTTTGCCTTGCTCATAGCTGAATGTAACGTCATCAAATTTTACCTCACCTGTGATATCACCGATATCCTGAGCGTTCGGCTTGTCTGCGATAGTGGCAGGCTCGTCAAGGGTTTCAAAGATACGCTCAAGGTAGGCGATATTGTTGATGAAGTTATTGAAGATGTTTGACAGGTTCATGATAGGCTGCCAGAAGCTTGAAGCATAGCTTGTCATGGCAACGATAGTTCCAAGGCTCACTGCCGCAGGTGTCAGCACCAGCAGACCCACCACGAATATTGCGGCTCTCACAAGAGTAGAAACGTTGTCGGTAGCAGGCCAGACAAGGTTAGAATATTTCACGGCGTTTATCCAGCTTTTACGATATTTCTCGGAAAGTCTGTCGAATATCTGGGCGTTTTCTTCCTCACGGGTGAATATCTGGGTCACTCTTGCGCCTGTGATGTTTTCCTGCAAATAGGCGTTAAGGTTTGAGGATTTGTTTGAAACGTCCTGCCATGCTTTACGCTGTCTTTTCTTTATCATCATCATTATGACTGCAAATATCGGCAGACCCGAAAGCACCACCAATGACAGCTTCACATTCACAAAGAACATGAAAATCATGATGAAAAGCATATTAAGGCACTCGAGTATAACATTGATGATACCGTTTGAGAGCATATCCGACACGGAGTTTACATAGTTTACAACTCTTATAAGAATTTTGCCGTGTGGGCGGTTATCGTAATACTCAAATGGAAGCTCCTGCAAATGCTTGAAAAGATCGGTACGGATATCGAAGATTATATCCTGACCAACAACTGTCATTATCCTTGAACGGATAGTGGAGAATGTTATGGACACGGCTATAGTGCCGACAAATGCGAGGGTGAGCAGGACGAGCTGTCCCATATTTTTCTGAGGTATGGTATTATCAAGAGCGTACTGTGTGATGAGCGGTCCGAGAAGTCCTGATATTGCGGCGAACACGCTGAGCACAAGGGCGGTTATCATTTTGCCCTTATATTTTTTGATATACACAAAGGAGCGTTTCAGGTGGGCGAAGTCAAATGGGGTTTCAAGGACTTCGTCAACGTCATAACGGTTTCTTGCCATTTAGACCGCCTCCTTTCCGAAGCCATCGTTCTGCAGCTTGAACACCTCGTAATAGTATCCCTTTTTGGCGATAAGCTCATCATGAGTACCCATTTCGGTTATCTTGCCGTCATCGAGGATTATTATCACGTCGGCGTCCTTTGTGGAGGAGATACGCTGGGCTATTATTATCTTTGTGCATGGGAAATCGAGGTTTCTAAGGCTGTCCTGAATATACTTTTCTGTTTCCATATCCACGGCGGAGGTGGTATCGTCAAGGATAAGAATGGCAGGCTTTATGGCTAAGGCTCTTGCAAGGGAAAGTCTTTGCTTTTGTCCGCCTGAAAGACCTACGCCACGCTCTCCCACGATAGTTTCATAGCCATCAGGCATTTTCTCAACGAACTCGTTTGCCGCCGCAAGCTTTGCATAGTGCTTAACGTCCTCTTCGGACATATCAGAGTCGCCGTATGCGATATTGCCGTCTATGGTATCAGAGAAAAGCAGGACGTCCTGCGTTGCCATACCTATTTGTGAGCGGAGCTGTGAGAGCTTACGCTTTCTTACATTCACACCATCAACAAGGACTTCTCCTGAGTTGGTATCATAAAATCTTGGAATGAGATTTATAAGCGAGGTCTTGCCTGAGCCTGTTTCGCCCATTATGGCAACTGTCTGACCTGCTTTTATCTTAAAGTTCACGTTGTCAAGGACTATATGCTTGCCAAACTTAAAGGTAACGTCCTTGAACTCGACATCTCCGTGAAGCCTTTCTGTCTGGTCAACTGCGTCTTCACGGTCGGTGATGATAGGTCTTGCATAGTATATCTCGATGACCTTCATTGCGGAAGCCATGAACCTTTGCATATCGTTCACATAGATACCAAGGTTTCTGACAGGGTTCGCGATGCCCCAGATAAGTCCTGAGATAGCAACATACTCGCCCATTGTTATTTCCCCTTTTATAAGGAAAAATCCACCGCCAAGGAGCATTACAACTGACAAGGCGTTTGCGAAAGCTTCCATATAAGGGAAGAATTTAAGCCACAGCAGTGACGCTTTTTTGTTGGCATCAGAATATTCTTTATTGGCTTTTTGGAACTTTTCTATCTCATAGTCCTCACGGGCGAAGGCTTTTACAACTCTGTTGCCTGAGATGTTCTCCTGAGCGTCGGTATTCATTTGGGACAGCTTCTCACGGAGGTCAACGTAGACCGGCTTTGCCTTTTTATCAAGAAGCACCACCACGCCGAATATGAACGGTGTAACAGCCAGCAGAAGAAGTGCCATTTTCCAGCTTACCATAAAGAAATAAACTGATGAGGCTATAAACAGCGAACATGATTCAAGCATACCTTTAAAAACGAATGCCACTGCATGACGCACCATATCAAGGTCGCCTGTGAGCCTTGTCATAAGGTCGCCTGTGCGGTTGCGGTCATAAAACTCCATATCCTGATTTTCGATACGTCTGAAAAGGTGTGTCCTTATTCTGTATATCATGCCCTGAGATGATAATTCATAGGTCATGTTGCAGGTGTACTGACAGATAGTTCTAAGCAGGGTAAAGCCCACCATGCCTGCAAGCAGCAGCCAGAACAGCTTTCTTTCATGCTCAAGATTAAAAAGTGCGTCCTTGCTTGAAAGAAACTTATCCACAAGCTCTTTGCTGAAATAAGGTGTGGTAAGATACAAGGCGTTGCATACGATAGACAGCACAAGGGCTGTTACATAGAATTTTCGGTAGCCTTTCAGATTGTGCCATATCCATTGAAGCTGGAACATATTCTTTCACTCTCCTTTTATTCTTCTAAACTTCATGCTCTCATAGGCACATATATAAAAATATGAAACCCATACTCTTTTAAGCTATGGGATATTATAAGCCCTTTTCAAAATAAAGTCAAGGGGGTAAAAGCATTTAGTTTACATAAAGCAAGCTAAAAAATCAACGAAAACACGAAGCTTTTGTTGTGCTTTTTCACAAATTATGAATATGTTGTTATCTAATGATAGTCATATTTAGAAGAAAACGTTTTCTTTAACTGTTATATTATCTTAAACTAAGGTTTCGCACAATAAAATAACCGCCCTGAAATAACAGAGCGGATAGAGGATATTTTTGTATGCAATAATATGCGAGCGAAAAAGTCACCCTTACGGGTTTATTTAATCCTGAAAAACATCGGTGAAGTAGCCTGCGTTGGAGATAGGTTCATTGCCGCCTGCAAGGTGCTTTGTACAGCCCATGACGTGGCATCTGAAAAAGCCATAGTCGCCCTCACGCTCCTCACAGCCGAGGACTGTCACAGAGGTAGGCTGCATATTGAAGCCATGCCACATATTCATGGTGGAAATGCCGAGGATATGTCCTATTATCACCATTGATACGCCGAAGTGACAGAAGAACACAAGGGTTTCATCGCTGTGCTTTTCAATGCGGAACATACCGTTCTCGTGGATATAACCATGGTCGGCAAGAAGCTTATCAATACCCTCATGCACCCATTTAAGCTGTTCTTCAACATTGCCTGTTTGCATATAATCGGACTTGAACCAATTATTGCGGTCATAGTATATCTCTTTATCCGCCCACTCGGTGGGGTACATATCCCATGGGATACGATGTCCTCCGTCAGAGGTGGGTATTATGCCGTTAAATTCTCTCAGCCATGGGAGAGTTTCCGCTGTATCGCCACGAAGCTTCAGGGAATATTCCGCTGTGAGCTGTGCTCTGCCAAGGGGAGAAACGTAGAACTTTGAAACGTCCCAATTCTTTACACGCTGTGCAAGAAGCTCAGCTTCACGCTTGCCCTTTTCTGTAAGGGTATCATGAACGTAATCGGGGTCGCCGTGTCTGATAAAAATAAGACGCATAAAAATACCTCCTAGTTAGTCTGCCATTGGTTTTATTTCAGCGTTGTAGGCTCTTCTAAGGAAGAACAGCGACGCCATGATCGAGAATATTTCGGCGATAGGGAAAGCCCACCAGATAGCGTCAAGCTTGCCTGTAAGGGAAAGAAGATACGCCACAGGAAGAAGCACGACGAGCTGTCTTGTAAATGAAACGAGCATAGAGGAAAGTCCCCTGCCGAGAGCCTGCAATGATGAGATTATGATTATATCAAAGCCTGCGAAGAAGAAGTGTGTGCTGATTATACGCAGGGCTGTTACACCTATGCTTAGCATATTATCGCTTGCGTCAAAGAGTTTCAGAAGCTGTGCAGGGAAAATCTGCATTATGATAGTGCCGACTATCATGATAGACACAGAATATATCATGGCGTATTTTATTGCACCTGTGATACGCTTTTTCTTTCTTGCACCATAGTTATAGGCAACGATAGGGATAAGACCGTTATTAAGTCCGAAAACAGGCATGAAAACGAAGCTCTGAAGCTTGAAATACACACCGAAAACTGCGGCGGCGGTGTTTGAGAAGCCGATAAGTATTTTATTCATGCCGTATGTCATGATAGAAGAGATAGACTGCATTATGATGGACGGCAGGCCGACAGCGTAGATCTTCTTGATTATTTTCGCCTGCGGTCTATACTTCACAAGGTTTATGGTTATCTCTTTGTTGAACTTCATATTGAAGAAAAGTCCGAAAGCTGCAGCGGTGAACTGACCGATACAGGTAGCCACAGCCGCACCTGTTACGCCCCACTTAGGGAAGAAGCCCACGCCAAAGATAAAGCAAGGGTCAAGGATAATATTTATCACTGCGCCTATTCCCTGAGTATACATTGAATAGATAGTTTTACCTGTTGCCTGCAAAAGCTTTTCCATGGTCATCTGACAGAAAAGACCGATACTTAGCAGGCTGATAACAGTGAGGTACTGGTCGCCGTATTCGATAATTATTTTGCTTGAGGTTTGTGAGCGATAGAAGATCTCAGTGAAAAATGCACCGAAAACCACGAAGATAACGAAGTTCACAAGGCAGAGGAAAATGCCGTTATTGGCGGCGCTGTTAGCCTGCTTGAAATTCTTTTCACCAAGTGATTTTGACAGCAGTGCGTTGATACCGACACCAGTGCCTGCACCGAGGGCTATCATAAGATTTTGCACAGGGAAAGCCAGTGACACGGCAGTGAGTGCGTCCTCGCTTATTTTGGCAACAAATATGCTGTCGACGATATTATAGAGAGCCTGCACGAGCATGGATATCATGATCGGCAGGGACATTTTGAACAGCAGATCACCTATGGGCTGCGTTCCCATTTTATTTTCTCTTACTTCTTCCATTTTACGATTCCCACCTTAGAGTTACTTTTTCTTAGAATATATACTTTAACCTTTTTATTATAGCATTTTTATACGAAAGGTGTATGAATTATTTGTTAAATCAGCACAAATCGGGTGGTATAGGGGACGGTGTTCTCGATGCCCCGATATTTTTTTCACCCATTGAATTATTGGGACATATCGCAGCAATGTACGCCTAATATAAATTGGCATCAAAGTTATTACAATCACGGCATTGCCAGCCCATACAGATTGTTAGGGAAAGTTTGTTGTGCCGCAAAATCGCTACGCTCTTTGCGGATTTACATTTGCTCAGGGCGAGGGTGGGCGGTGCAGATTTTGTACTCCGATATGGGGTTTGTTTGATATATGGCTCTCGTGTGCTTTTTACACTTTAATCTGCACCTTGTCGGCTTACGCCGAATGAGGCTCTGCCTCAAACTCCGCAAGGGACTCTGTCCCTTGACCCTGCAAGCCCTCTAACGCCGGGCTTGTGCCTGCGTTTTATCTCTCGCTACGCTCGGTGCGGGGGGCACAACTTTGGTCAGCTTTGCTCATTCCTCATTCCTCACTCCTCATTCCTCACTCCTCACTCCTAACTCCTAACTTTACTCGCTTTACCGCTTGACGAAACAACTGTAAAGTAGTATAATATAAGAAATGCTGCTTATGCAAATTCTTTTACGGAGGTCCTTTATATGGAGAAAAAACCGTTTTATATCACTACCCCGATATATTACCCTTCCGGTAATCCTCATATCGGTCACTGCTACACCACTGTTGCCTGCGATTCTATTGCCAGATACAGACGTATGCAGGGCTATGATGTCATGTTCCTCACAGGCACTGACGAGCATGGTCTGAAAATCGAACAGAAGGCTGCTGAAAAAGGTGTTACACCTAAGGAATATGTTGATGAGGTAGTCAAGACTTTCAAAAAGCTTTGGAGCTACATGAACATCAGCTATGACAGATACATCAGAACTACTGACGATTATCACATTGAAACTGTTCAGAAGATCTTCAAGGCTCTTTATGACAAGGGCTACATTTACAAGGGCGAATACAAGGGCAAATACTGCACGCCTTGCGAGAGCTTCTGGACTGAGTCACAGCTTGATGAGAACGGCTGCTGCCCTGAGTGTCACAGAGAGGTAACAGAGGCTAAGGAGGAGGCTTACTTCTTCAAGATGTCGCCATTTGCTGAGAGGATAGAGAAGCTTCTCACTGAGACAGATTATCTCCAGCCAAAGACAAGAGCCACTGAGCTTGTAAACAACTTTATCAAGCCCGGTCTTGAGGATCTTTGTGTATCAAGAACTACTTTCAAGTGGGGTATTCCTGTTACATTTGATGACAAGCACGTTGTTTACGTTTGGATAGACGCACTTTCTAACTATATTTCTGCACTTGGTTTCTGGAACGAGCAGTACAATGATTTTGACAAGTTCTGGCCTGCTGACGTTCACATGGTAGCAAAGGATATCATGAGATTCCACGCTATCATTTGGCCTGCAATGCTTATGGCGCTTGATCTTCCACTGCCTAAGCATCTTGCTGTACATGGCTGGATAACATTCAACGGACAGAAGATGTCCAAGTCTTTGGGCAACGTTGTTGACCCGTTCATTCTTGGCGAGAGATATGGTGCTGACGCTATCAGATACCACATTCTTCGTGAAATGGCTTTGGGTGCAGACAGCTCATTCTCAAACGAGATAATGATAAACAGAATAAACTCTGACCTTGCAAATGGTCTTGGCAATCTTGTTTCAAGAACTGTAGCTATGGCTGACAAATATTTTGGCGGCACGCTTCCTGCTGACAGAGAGGCCGGCGATTTTGACGCTGAGCTTATGGCTGAGGCTAAGGGACTTGTTGCAAAGGTAGACGAGTTCATGGACAAGACTCAGATAAACAATGCTTTGGCTGAGATATTCAAGGTAGTATCCAGGGCTAACAAGTACATTGACGAGACAGCTCCATGGGTACTTGGCAAGGACGAGAGCAAAAAGGCAAGACTTGCGACAGTTCTTTACAATCTGCTTGAAACTATCAGGATAGTATCAACGCTTCTCAGCAACTTTATGCCTACAACAATGCCAAAGGTATGGGAGCAGATAGGTGCGGCTGAGAGCGACATCACATACGAGAACGCTGGCAAGTTTGGTGTACTTCCTGCTGACGTTACAGTTCACAGGGGTGAGATCATCTTCCCAAGAATTGACGTTGACAAGGAGATAGAGGAGCTTAACAAGATAATAGGCAGCAATGCAGAGCCTGAGGAAAAGGCTGACGATGGATTTGAGCCTGCGCCTATAGCTGACGAGATAACCATAGATGATTTTGCAAAGGTAGATCTGAGAGTTGCTCTTGTTAAGGACTGCGAGAAGGTAAAGAAGTCCAAGAAGCTTCTTTGCTTACAGCTTGACGATGGTTTTGGCGGCAGGCAGGTAGTATCGGGCATTGCGGCATGGTACAAGCCTGAAGATCTTATTGGCAAGAAGGTAGTTATTGTAGCCAATCTGAAGCCTGTGAAGCTTTGCGGAGTTGAGTCAAACGGCATGATATGTGCGGCTGACACACCTGACGGTGCGGCAAGCGTTATTTTCCCGGATCAGGACTTGCCATGCGGAGCTAAGCTTAGATAAAAAATTTATAAAAAAACAAGGAGCGGATTTCCGCTCCTTATATGCGTCTGTAGCTCAGTTGGATAGAGCGCAAGACTCCGACTCTTGAGGCCGCAGGTTCGATTCCTGTCAGGCGCACCAGCAGGGGCGTGCCCCTGCACCAAATCCGCTATCATTTATGGTAGCGGATTTTTTTTATTTCCGCCCATTGGTGTGATATGCTGGGAGCGTTATATGCTCGCCGTGGCGGGCATTTTACGCCCATCTTTCTTTTAAATCTTACTATTACGCCGCTAGGTGTAGTTGAGTTGTTATTTTTACTTTGTAGGTGCTTGCACCTGCACCAAATCCGCTATCATTTATGGTAGCGGATTTTTTTATTTCCGCCCATAGGAGCGATATGCTGGGAGAGTTATATGTTCGCCGTGGCGGGCATTTAAACCTTACCTTGTGTAAGGCGTTTTATTAATTACATATTTCATTCAGGCACTTTGTCACTTGCCTGCGCAGTTCTTCTCCTCCAAAGGGAAAGCCGAACTCTGCGGCGGAGCTTCCCCACTCAGGTGGGTGCTTCTTTGAGCCGTCAAAATAGCGGCTTTTCACCACGCCACGATAGCGTTTTGGCATTTTTGCCGCAAGCCCCTCACATTCTCTCAAGCGAAGCTGCACCTTTGCAAGGTCAAGCCACAAGTCAGTAAGCTTTTTCCCTCTGTGGGCTACCCTGCCGCAATGCTCCCCCACTGCGGCAAGCTGCGAGGACATTTCGCAGATATCTTCTTTAAGCCTCCACTCCTGCCACCTTAGTTTGCGATACTGTGAAAGCTTTCGCAGTGCGGCTGTATTAACTCTGCTTCCACCGCTTCTGAAATTATATCGGCTCGCTGAGGGTGCAAGCCTTTTTATGGAATTTACCTCTACGGAATAATCTATATTATCGTACATTTTTCTCCTTTCGCCTTTTTTGTACAGACATTTGGACAGTTAGTATGATATACTGTAAATAAAATAAAGCAATGACATTTCAGATAACCGTTTTCTGTATATCTCTCGGGGCGGAGATGTCAAAAAGGGGGCGGTTTATCCTCTTGACTTTTACAGGAAAATGTATTATAATTATATCAAAGCCAGATTTTATGCAGATATCTGTACTAACGATACATACAGTATACTACAGGTTTCTGCAAAAGTCAATAGCTATCAGCGAATTTGATACAGACTTCTGTATCTTTTGTGAAATAATCACAATTGGAGGAAGAAAATATGACTGAAATGTACAAAAGGATAAAAGAACTATGTGAGGAGAACAATATGACGGTATCGCAGATGTGCAAGGAGCTGTCTATAACGAGGAGCTGTTTATCTGAGCTGAGCAAAGGCAGGACGGAACGACTTTCCGCAGAGAATTCTACAAAGATAGCGAACAGATTTGGAGTGAGCGTACAATATCTTATATCTGGTAGGGAAGAAGATTTTGACACGAAGCTGAAATATGCATTATTCAACGGCACGCTTGGAGTGACGGACGAAATGTTTGACGAGGTCAAGCAGTATGCAGAAATGGTCATGCTCAGAGAGGAAGCAAAGCGCAGAAAGGCTGGTGAAAAGTGAGAGATGACGAACATACAGGAATTGTATGATATTTGCAGTAGAGAGAACATAACTATAGATTTTATTGATTGTCCAAAGTGCGGGGCGATATCGCTTTTTGGCGCAGGTGGCTGTGCGATCGGCATAGATAGTCAGACGCCTGCAAGGCTTTTGAAAGAGCGCACTGCTCACGAGATAGGTCACTGCGTAAAGGGTGCGTTTTACAACAGATACGCCACGGCAGACAACATCTCACAGCATGAATACCGTGCAGACAAGTGGGCGATAGAAAATCTGATACCTAAAAGCGAGCTTATCAAAGCCATAAAGAAAAATCTGGACAGTATTTATCTGCTTGCGCAGCATTTTGATGTGAGCGAGGATTTTATGATAAAGGCTTGCAGGTATTATGGGGTTTATTTTGGGTAGAAAAATACCGCCGAGGGCGATGGCGTCCTCGGCGGTGTTGGTTTTTAGTAGAGTTTTTTGGCTGTAATTTCTTTTAGTGTGCCTATTTTGTTGAAAAGGTCTTTTGTTACATAGATGGTTATATATTGGTCATTTGTTTTAAACTTATAAGGTTTATATGCCGTGATACGCTTTACCGCAACATAATCATTTACGTCAATGTCAGGATACACTCTTGTAAGCTGACAGCGGTCAAGTACAACATCGGGTGGACCTTGCTCTCGCCATTTATTTATTATAGCCTCTGCCTCTTCCTCAGTTGAGGATTGATAATACATAAAAGTTTTGTCATGGTCATCAATGTTATAATTATAAAAAATGTTGTCATCAAAGTATGGAAGAATGGCGGTAGCAAGACCTTGAAGTTTTGGATAATCACGACACGCATAAACTTCATCTATCCTCCAGCTATCATTTTCCTCACTTATCACATCTTGAGTCCATGACGACAAAATTTTATAATCATAAAGCCTATATTCTTTGATAAACTCTGCCGCTTCTTTATACCAATAATCAAAACGGATATCAATATATGAAGAATATGCGCTCCATGCAATAGGCACTATCATAGGCAAAAAAGCTATAGCTACTACTGCTTTTTTTAAACCTCCTCTAAGGGAAGAAACCGCCTTATTTATGTACTCTGGCAACTCAATTTTGCCGTTATCGGCGAATATACCCCAAAACACAAATATCAAAAATACACCAACCATCCCCGAATGATATGGCGAAGAATAAATTAATGCCGAAAACAATCCAAAAAACGAATATGGTATTATAAAAGTAAGAATCTTTTTATTTTTATGCAAAATACTTAATGCAATGACAAACACAAAAACTGCGGTGATAAACTGAGGTATAATACTTGCCACATCATATGAATCCAGTTTACTGTCCGGCATTTGTATCAGAAAAGCTTCTGAAAGATACATTATATACCACATTACTTGAACATAGCTGAAAGAGAATGAGAACAGTTCCTCTGCGTTTTCATGCCCTTGGGTATATGTGTTACTATTTGGAAAAATCTCTATAATTATAGCTATTGCCAGAACAAGCAGACCAAGCATCATCCAACAGTGTTTGTCAGAAAATATTTTTAAAAATGTTTTTTCTTTAACATACTTGCTTATTATTTCTGAAAGCCACACCACACACAATCCACCTGCAAATATTATACCAAACGAGTGTATCATGCACATAAATGCCAATGAAAATACATACCTTAGTGGCTTTTTATTTCGTGAAGGATAAAATGCTGCTGCAAGAAAAAATGAAAGTGTCAAAACTGAATAAGGTCTGCTTACAACGCCGTACTGATAAAACAAAAAGAAGTTAAACGGCAACAGACAACGTATAAGCTTTGGAAAAGGCGACTTGAAAAGCAAGACCGCCACAGCAAGGGTCATAAAAAATATATTTACTGCCGCAAGGGACAGCTCATAGGGTGCGCCAAGCTTTGCGAAAGGCGCCAATATCAAATGCCATAGTGGCGGGTGACCCTCATAGTGTGGTATCTCAAAAAGTATCTCCTTTATAGTTCCCGAACGTGCAATCGCCCACGCCTGAGCTTCATCAAACCACGGTTCATGAAAAAACGATACAGTGCAAACACCAAGCAGGTATATTATCAGCGTTATAACATCGCATTTTCCATGCTCTTTGCTGAACGCCCAGCTTTTAAATTTCTCTTTCATTAATATCCTCCCAAAAAATAATTGACATATAAATTGTACCATTTATTAAGAAAATAGTCAATGTTTTCGTAAAACTTTTTGCGGCAAATATTGACATGATTAGGCTTGTGCTCAATGTCTGCAATAAAAAGAAATAACCGCCCCACGTCCAATAGGTCGGTTATTTCTTAAAGAAAAAACTATATTGGAGGTAAACCGCTTACAGCAGTATGCCTCTTTTTTGTTATCTTAATTATTCCACGGCAATGACAGATCGTCAATAGCTTCAGAATTTAACGCCCCAACTGAAATTCTCAGGGAGATCGTCAGGTTTGTTCACAGGGTCAGGATACTGCCCTACAATGCCTTTAGACCTTGGCGAACTTGTATCACACCACTGTGCAAGCTTATATCTGCCGTCCTCCCCTGCTATCCAAAAGGCATAGCCTGCATCGTCGCCATTGACGCTAAGTGCGTCATGGACTGCTTTTTCAAGCTTTTTGGATTCGTCAGGCTCTGCGGTGCAATCGACCACAGCCGTACATGACTGAACGTCGATATCTTTGCCCTCACACTGCATATCAGTCACGACCGCATTTACAGTATTGAACACTATCTTTGCGTTGCTGTTCGCACTTTTAAGCTTTGCCTTTCTGATATAACTCATCATAGTTGGCACAAGAATAGCCGCAAGCACGCCGATAATGGCAATAACCACCACAAGCTCCACCAAAGTAAAGCCTTTTTTATTCATGTCTTTCCCTCAATTCTTTCATCGGAATATTGATCCCCATTTAATATTTCGACAAGTATATTATACAAAATTTACCCGATTTTGTCAAGGAAAAGGCAAACCGCTTTGCGCATTTTTACCATTTGCACAAAGACAGACTATTCTTATTGGCTATTTCATATATTTTCAGACAAAAAAAGAACCGCTCATGTGAGCGGTTCTTGAAAATTCAAAGTTAAAATTACCAGCTAGTAACCTTTGCGCCGAATGCCTTGTTAGCCTTGTCTGCGTCCTTGCAAGGATCAGGATACTGACCAAGAACACCACTTGTTGGGTTCGGAACATCAGACCACTGAGCGTATTCAACGTTACCAGAAGTACCGATAGAATATACGCAGTAACCAGCACCGTCGCCATTGTCCTTAAGCGCCTCGTATACAGCCTTACCAAGCTTATCCGCTGTGGTTGTACCAGTAAGAGAACCAAGATCGGTCTTAATGTTTACAGCTGTTGTCTGACCGTCGCCAGAACCAACTGTTTCGCCATTAACAAGCAAATCAGCAGCTTCGTTGTTTACAGTTGTGAAAACAAGCTTAGCGTTTGAGTTAGCTGTCTTGAGCTTTGACTTCTTTACATAGTTCATCATTGTAGGAACGAGGATAGCTGCAAGGATACCGATGATAGCGATAACAACTACGAGCTCTACAAGGGTGAAACCTTTTCTGTTAGATTTCTTCATAGAAAATCCCTCCATAATAAATTAAATAAATTTGTTTTATAAAAGTGCTGCAAGCCGATTTAAGCAGCTACTTTCCAATAATTAAACGGCTTTCGGAGTTCTTTGTGTTCTCCTTATCACCATGATTAAAGTATACATCATCTTGTCCAAAATGTCAATAGTTTTTCAGATTTTTTCTCAACTTTGTTCAACTTGACGAAAAACTAATTTTCAATCGGTCATTTTGACGATTTGTAACACTATGTTGACATTCTCACAAAAAATTCTGTCACACACTTTGTCACACACCGTTTTATGATGTATTACCTTACATCGTCCTTAATTATATCTTAAAACAAATAAATTGTCAAGACTTATTTAACACTTTCGTTATTTTTGTGAACTCTGTACACTTCTCATTCATTTTTGAATACATTTTGCACTAATTGTTTCACAAGTTTAACTATTTGTATAATTCCTTCATCTTATTATACAGATTTTCAGAAGCGTTTTCTATCTCCGCCCTGCCATAATAGAGCGACTCGGAGGTGCTTATAAAAAGGTCAAGTACTTCCTGATTTTCGAGCTTCGGTGACATTATTTCAAGCTCGTCTGAGTTTGCCATTTTCTCGTTGGCTTTATACTCTATCCCGTCAAGCATATCCCTCGCTTCAAGGGCTTCCAATGCCGCCTTTGATGCAGGCACGCCCTTTCCCATACCCTGCAGGAGAGCCATTTCCTCACCGTTCACAAGATAGTCAAGAAGCTTTGCGGCTTCCTCAGGGGACTTGGTATTTTTCTTTATGGCATAAACGCTAGTGGGCTTTTTATACCAACCGCTGCTCACTGCCTGCTTATGCTTTGGATAGTCGCCTATAACGATGTCAAAACCAAACTTCTGAGCAGGCTCGCAGTAATACTCTGCGTCTGATATCCAGGAAGCCACGCCTGCCGTCAGGCACTTTTCAAGATCGTTCCTATCGAAATCCCACGCAGGTTTTGTGACCTTTTTATTTAGCATTTCCTGATAAAAGGCGAGCATGAGCCTTACGTCCTCCGAGGTATACTGAAACTCACCGCTGTCAGATAACATTTTTCTTCCCGTTACCTGCTCCACATACGCCACAGAGCTGAGATAAGCCGCCTTTTTCGTCATTTCAACGGGATACACCTCATCTGACTTCATGACCTCTGCCGCTTTTATAAGGTCAGACCAATTTTCAGGCAGGCTCAGACCATAGCGGTCATACATGGTCTTATTATAGTAGAAGGTTATACAGTTCGTACCGGTAGGCAAGGCGTTAAGCTTGCCGTTTATTGTGCCATATGAAAGGCTGTCATCATCAAATGCTGAGAGATTTATGTATTCCGACAGCTCATTAAGGTCATAAAAGTCCTCGCCGTCGGGAGAATATTCATAGAGCCAACTGTAGTTTAACTGCATGATATCTGCGGTAGTGTCAGAGAAAAATTCCACGTCCATTCGTGTTTTGAAGCCGTCAAAGTCTGCATACTCAGGTCTTACCACAACGTTCTTATTGCTGTTCTGATAGGCTTTAAGCCCGTCGAGAGTATACTCGTTACGCGCGTCCTTGCCCCACCACGAGAAGGACACCTCGGTCTTTACATTATGCTCCATTCTTCTTTCAAACAATGCACAGCCCGTCATGACAGTCACTGTGCAGATTGCTGAAGCGGTCAAAGCCGCACACCTTACAATGCGTGTTCTCAACTGCGGCTCACCTCTTCCTCTTTTTTATCATATATCACCGCTCTTGCGTCCTCACTGTGTTCTGCTTTCTCGCAGGCTTTTTCTGCCATTTCGTAAAGTTCATCATAATCATCGCTTGTTTCAGGGTAGACCGACGCACCCACTGCACATTTTATGTAACCCCTGTCATCGTCAAGGCAACATTCCTTCAGCTTATCGTTAAGCTCTTTAACATAAGCCCTCACATTACCATAGGCTCTCATAAGGTCAAAGTTCGTGTGGTCTGCAAACAGAACAAACTCGCCCTCCCTGAAAATTCCGCAGATATCGCCCTCCTTGCGGTTCTCCACCAGTATTTCGGCGACCTTTCGCTCAGCTTCCGCCACTATCTCTTCGCCATAGTTGAGCCTTATAAGCTCCAGATTTGTTATTTTCACGATAATAAATGCGATAGTCGAGCCTGAGATACAAGTTTCCATTTTATCCATAATGCTGTTTTCGGTATATTCCGCAGTGAAAAGCCCTGTATTTTCGTCCACCTTTGGATATTTTCCAAACTTCGGTCCGTTCTGCGGGTCGTTATCCGCCGCCGCTGCCGCAGATATCATAATAAATATGACTGCGCAGCAAATAAAGATACCAAGGCATTTAAGCCCTGTTTTCACATAGTGACGCAAAGTGTCTGACATATCCACGGTAGTAATGACCACCCAATCGTCACTGCAATCATCAATAGCACAGATAGTAGTCATATCCGAAACGGTGACGCCAGTGCCTCCATCAAGGAATTTAGAGAGCTTTTCATCGAGCTTTTCGCCGACAACACTTTTTCCGTCGTTAGCATAGATTATCCTGCCATCGTCATCACACAGCATGGTATTTATCTCGCTGTAATTGTCAGAGGGCAGAAAAACAAGATCAAACTCCGTTGAAAACACAGAGGAGATAAAAATAAGATCGTCATTTATCCTGCCTGCGAAATACACTCGTCTGTAGTTATCGTCCTGTCCCGTGAACCATTTTATCTTGCTGTCACCCATAAGGTCGGAAACTCTCTTGTATATCTCATCGTCAAAGATATCCTTTGTACCGTCGGTTATCTTTCCTACATTATGTTCATTACTGCTTACAATGCCAAAATCAGTATAGTTGCCCAATGTACTAAGCTCTATAAGCCTCTCAGTGAGAACATTCTCCTCATTAAGCACAGCAAATTCACTCTTTGATGTATCAGTAGGATCATATTTCGCATAGTCCTCATTGCCCATTACAAGCTTGGCAGTGTCCTCCATTTTCTTCATAAAGGCAGCCACATTCTGGTCTGCTTCCGCATTTATGGCAGAGCAAAGTTGAGCCTCTTTCTGAAATGCGTTCACACCGCTGTAATAGCAGGCACACGCATACACAAGCAGACAAGCAACGAACAGCACTAACACGCTTGTTTTCAAAATAGATCTTCTATATTTTTTTATTTTATCATACAGTTCAAAATCAGCAGAATTTTTCAAAAGCTAAATCACCTCTCAGGCTAAATTACTATAATCATTATTAATTATAACACATATGCCCATAAAATAAGTGATTTTTTTGTTAATTATTGCTCAATTTGTATTGTACGGTTTATATCTTTTCTGACACGGCACTGTCTGACCTTATTTGCATGGCGTTTCTTTTTGGTTTCCGCTTCAAAAAGCGACAGTGCCGCCCATGCCGCTGTGAACACGATGCCTGCGGCAAACACTGCTCCCATGTTCCTCTCTGCCACCGCAACAAACAGGAAAAACAGCACCATTCTCATTATAGTTTTCATAAGCCACCTGTCGCCGCCTGCACCTGCCGCAACGATAAAAACATTCATCATGATTATCCATATCATTTTTACACACATCCTCATATTTTTCTTTTTCTATTTCGGGGCTGTATGTATGATAACACAACTTCATGAATTTGAGGGGTAATTTTTTGGACAGCAAGTTTTTTGTCGATATGCACAGATAAGAACATTTGTTTTGATATAAATTCTACAAATCCAAAAGACCCCATGGCAAAAGCCACAGGGTCTTTCAGAGAAGTAAGAAGTATAATATGAAGAAAAAATTATGAATGGGGAATGCTAAAGTTATGTATTTTCCCATGCCATTTCACTTTTGCCGCACTCTGAAAATTCAGAGCACAGCGAGATGAAATGAAAAGAAGAATGAAGGAAAATTATATATGAAAACTCATTATATGAAAAACTCATTATGAGTAATTGGTTGACGGAACTTTCATCAAGCTCTCAAAGCTTTTGCCTGAGGTCTTTCTCGGTGTTCCTCTGACCTTGTGTATATAATACCTGTTCAATATGATAGTTTTATGAAAAGACACTGAAAATAAGCTGATAAGAAAAGCAAAGTGGTTTTCATATAAACGGCTCACACAAAACGCAAGTCAATCCGCCGCCTGCATATTCTCTATCCTGATGTGACAACAAGCACATCTCCCTCTTTGAGCCGCAACCTGCCGTTTGGGATAAGTATACGCCCCTGACGTTTTATCATTACTATCAGGCTGTCCTCTGACATTGTTATCTCTGACACTTTCAGACCGCACCACTCGTGATGCTTATCAAGGTTCATTTCGCTTAGGACAAAATGGCTGTCGTCATAAAAGCCTGCCGCACTCAGCACCACAACGTCCCCTGCAAGTATCTGGGTTTTGCCTGTTGGTATTATCTTCTCTTTGTCACGGAGTATCATCACCACAAGCAGACCTCTCGGAAAAGGTATATCCTTTATCTTCTTCCCTGCCCAATTGCTGTCCGTCTGAACTGAAAGCTTTATAAACTGCACTTCCGTTTCGTCGCTGTAGTCATTAAACGTTTTCATTACGTTCTCCTCATCGTCTATCATATCGAGCTTTTTAGCAAACAGCGGCAGAAGCGTACCCTGAATACCGATAGACATAAGCACGATACAGAAAACGATATGGAAAACGTCATTTTTCATATATGCGTCATCAACTGTCGCCATGATAGCGAAAACAATGGAGGTCGCTCCTCTTAATCCTGCCCATGAGATAAGGGCTATCTGCTTCCACTTTGCACCGAAAGGCTTCATGATAACAGTAACAGCCGCAGGTCTTGCAACGAATGTAAGGAACAATGCTATCGCCGCCGCAGGAAGTATTATTGACGGCATTTGTGACGGGAATGCCAAAAGTCCAAGGAGGAAAAACAGCAATATCTGTGTGAAGCCCGTTATTCCGTCAAAGAAATGCACAAGGGCTGTTTTGCCTGATATTTTTGTGTTGCCAAGGACAATGCCAACTATATAGCAGCTTAGATAGCCGTTTCCGCCCACCGCTGACGGCAGGGCGTAGGATAGTATGGCTATGGCAGTAACAAAGATAGCGTCAAAGCCTGCGGCGTCAAATCGCACACGTTTTATGAGATACACCGCACCCAAAGATATAAGCGCACCGAAGCCCACACCGAAGAACACCTGTGCAAGCAAGCTCACAACAAAGCCTCCTGCCGTTGCACCGCCTTTCATTACTGAAAGTATTATAACCGTGAGCATATAAGCCCAAGGGTCGTTGCTTCCGCTTTCAAGCTCCAGTATTGAAGCCGTACCGTATCGCAGGTTCAGCTTTTTGCTTCTAAGTACAGAGAACACCGAAGCGGCGTCTGTGGAGCTTATAACAGCGCCAATAAGCAGACTTTCCAGCCACTCAAAGCCCAGCACAAGCTTGCAGAATGCTCCAGTTGCAAAGGCTGTGAGCAAAACTCCTGCGGAAGCGAGTATAAGTGACTTGCCTGCCACCTTTTTGGCTTCGCTCCATTTCGTGCCAAAGCCTCCGTAGAAGATTATGAAAACAAGTCCCACCGAGCATATCTCCTCGGCAAATTTATAGTTATCGAACTCTATTTTAAAAAGCCCGTCAGAGCCGAACAACATTCCAAGGAGAATGAACGCCAGCAATGCTGGAAGTCCAAACTTGTCCGATATTTTATTGAAAAACACACAGCACAGCACTATCACAGAAGATAAAATGAGCATTGTGGTCAAGTATATCACTCCTTTCACAACAAACACATCGCATTTACTGCGATCTCATTTGTGTATCCGCACAATGTTGATCTACACAAATTCCGGATAATTCAAGCCTCGTCACTTCGATCGGGACGTCGAGGGCGCCGTCCCCTACAATTCAGAATTTATGGCAATTTCTGAACACGGGCGAACACTGTTCGCCCCTACATATAGATATGGCAGTTATTGTCTTATTATAAAAATAGCGCTTTGGGTATCTTCTACTCAAAGCGCCTTTGCTTGTGTAAATATTATAACATATTCGCCCCTGTGCTGTCAACTTTTTGCCCACATCTTACGGAAATTTTACATTACCCCTTGACAATATCGAACATATGTGCTATAATCAATAGTGAAACAGTATATCCAAATAAAAAAACGCCTGCCTTTTACAGCAGACGTTCGCCTATTTATATCTCGGCTCTTTTATCCTTGTCCAAATTTTTATTTGTAGCAATCGGCAATATCTGAAATAGCGTCCTTTGCCATTTCCACTGCCCTTTCAGGTCCAAGCACCTTTGCCTGTGAGCCGAACTGGAAAAGCCAGCCCCAGAATGTTGGTGCGACCTGTACCTCCTCATTTATATAGAAGGTATTGTCGGAATTTTTGTGACATATGGTTTTCTCACCAAAACGATCCATTACAACATCTATGAGCTTATTGTCAAACTGCAATTGCAGCGTCATAAGCTCGCCGCCGTACATTCCGTAGATAGTCTGACGATTTGTGACCTCTGTCTTCTCCTCCTCGGAAAGCTCCCTCCTGGGGATATCTGTAACAGTGACCTGAGTCATTCTGTCAACTCTGTAGCGGCATATCTTTTCATGCTTTTCACAATAGCACACAAGGTAATAGTTGTCGTTTTCCCAAACCAGAGAATACGGTGAAACCGTATACACCTCGCCGCCGTGACGAAGCTGTTTGCGTTTTTCAACGGTGTATTCGTAATACTTGAAGTGTATCTCCAAGCCGCTGAAAATGCCCTCTTGTATGCTGTTTATAGCATAGTATATCTGCTCATTGAAGGTCTTTGTCCTGTTTGACACATAGACCATTCGGCGCAGATCCTTTGCCTTGTGTTCAGATGTAAGTGATTGTATCTTCTTTAACAGCTCCTTCGATTTCTTCTGTGTAAGAAACCTGCTTGAAGCAACTGCATCTGCAAGAACATACAGCTCCTCGTCCTGAAACAGCCTTTGAGCAAGATAATAAGCGTTGGAGTGACCGTCCTTAGTTATCTCAATATCCATTCCGCTGTCGCAGAGGGTCTTGATATCGTCATAGATAGTCTTACGCTCAGCTTTTATGCCGTAGTCGCCCAGGATCTCGATAAGCCTGTTTCCTGTAATGGTGTGCTTTTCGTCTGTCTTGGTCTCAAAAAGCTTTTTCATGGTCAAAAGCTTCTGTTTCTGTCTGGAAACTCCTGTCACTTTATTTTATCCTCCCCGCTGCGTTTCATATCCGAAACCTTAATTCTTGAGCCGTCCGGCTCAATGATCGTCGTGGCTTCAAGCTGACCTGTCAGGTTAGCTATAACGCTTCTGCGATACTCATTTCTCAAAGCCTCACGCTCAGACTTCTCCTCTGGGGTAAGCTCTCTTTTTCTCGCAATAGCAGTAAGCTCAGACAATCTGTTAAGCTTTACTTTCTCCATAAATTTTTACACTTCTCCTTAAAGCTTCACACTGTCCTGTGTTTTTATTTTTATCCGCAGTATTCGGCTCAAAATAGAACGGGCAGCTTACACAATACCGCCCTTTTCATTCAAAAGATGTTCATATCGGCTTTTTTCTTTATTTATATTTATAAGTCCAACAAAACACCCTCAAACAAATTTGCAGATACATTATAACACATATTTCTTTAAATTGCAATGGTAAAATGCACAAACAGTCCGTTTAATTTCCCACAAATTAAACAAGAATTTTGAAAATTGTGTTTGTCCAAAAATTTGCCCACAATATATAGTGGGTAAAAAAATGGTCAGAAAACATCGAAAAAAGATAAAGAAAGGATTTTTATGCAGCACACAAAGGTATCATACGAGCTTATACAAAACTATATCCCAAGTCCTCAGGTCACTGAGAAAGATAGTCCCGACCCTGCCTCTGCCATAGAAAACAGGCTCATGCGTGAAATAGTGCGGGAAAATTTGACGAAACGGCAGAAATGTTATATAATAATGTATTATACAAAGGGCATGACAATGCAGGAGATAGCCGACGCAGAGGGTGTTTCAAAATCCACAGTATCCAGGACTATCGGGCTTGCAAGAAAGCGCATTTCCTGCGGAATGAAACCTGCCATGCTCAAAAGCGCACTGAAAGGGAGATAGCATTGAACGCACCTGTGAATAAATTCGTTAGAGAATATGCAAAGTCAGGCATAGCGAGGTTTCATATGCCTGGTCACAAAGGGCAGAAATTTCATGGTCTTGAGGCTCTTGACATCACCGAAATAAAGGGTGCGGACTATCTTTTTGAGGCCGAGGGGATCATCGCACAGAGCGAAGCCAAAATGGCGAAAGCCTATGGCAGCAGGCGGACTTTTTACTCTGCCGAGGGGTCGAGCCTTTGCATAAAGGCAATGCTTGGCATAGTATGTCGCAGTGGACAAGGAAAAAAGATAACTGTTGCCGCACCAAGAAACGTCCACAAGGCGTTTATAAATGCCTGCATACTCCTTGACATTGACGTGGAGTGGATATATCCAAAGGGTGAGTTTACGTCTATATGCGCAGGAAGCGTCACTCCCGAGGACGTTGAGGAGGTGCTGTCAAGGACAAAGGCAGATTGCGTTTATGTGACCTCACCTGACTATCTTGGCGATCTCAGCGACATAAAGGGCATGAGCGAGGTTTGCAGGAAATACGGTGTGCCTCTTCTTTGCGACAACGCTCACGGAGCTTATCTGAAGTTTCTCACTGAGAGCCTGCACCCCATGGACTTGGGGGCTGATATGTGCTGTGACTCTGCTCACAAAACGCTTCCATGCTACACAGGGGGAGCAATGCTTCATATTTCAAATCACGCCCCTGTGAATTATGATGATTGCGCCAAAGAGATAATGTCAATGTTCGGCTCAACAAGCCCCTCCTATCTTATAATGGAGAGCCTTGACCTTTGCGCTGACTATGTGAATGGTGATTTTCCTCGTGACCTTGAACGCACTGTGGAAAGGGTGAAAGTCTGCAAAGATAGGATAACAGCTTTCGGCTGGCATACCATAGGCGAAGAGCCTATGAAGATAACTGTTGCCGCATACAAAAGCGGTATCACAGGTGACGACCTTGCAGACAGGCTGAGGGAATATGGCATCGAGCCTGAATACAGCGACACACAATATGTTGTGCTTATGCCGTCGCCTTTCAACAGCGAGGAGGACTTTTTGAAACTTGAAAAGGCGTTTTCAGAGATAAAACAGCCTAGGATAAGGCTTTTCGGTGACTTACCTGCTATACCCAAAGGGATAAAACGAATGGGTATAAGGCAGGCGGCTTTTTCGGCTCAGCACACCGTAAACGTGGAGGACGCCTGCGGTCTTATATGCGGAATGACCGTCACAAGCTGTCAGCCGTCAGTGCCTGTGGCAGTGAGCGGTGAGGAGATAACACCGCAGGTAATAAAAATTTTGAAAAACTATGGAATTGAACGCATAAATGTGCTATAATATAAGGTGTAGCTAAAAAAGCTATTATTACATCAAAATAACAGGAGGCAAAATCATGAAACTTGTCTATGCTATCGTAAACAGCGATGACACCTACGCTGTAAATAAAGGACTTCTGAAAGCCGGCATAAGAGCCACAAAGCTTTCTTCAACAGGCGGTTTTCTTATGTCAGGAAACACCACTTTTCTTATCTGCTGCCCTGATGAGCAGGTAGACCTTGTTATAGAGGTTTGCAAAAAGTATTCAAAGAAAAGAAAGCAGTTCGTTCCGTCATCAACTATCATGGAGCCTGACGGTGCAGCTTCATATCCTGTTGAGGTGGCTATCGGCGGCGCAACTATTTTCGTTACTGATATCGAGCGTTTCGAGAAAGTCTAAGGGATAGAAAATTTTCAGAAAGGGGTCTGAGGGCTTGATAATATACGGAAACAGTGAGCCTCGCAGGCTCGTATCTGAGATGATAAAAAAGAAACGAGAGCCGCACTCCATAATGATACACGGAGAAAAGGGGCTTGGTAAAAAGACCCTTGCACGGTGGATAGCGGCGGCACTCTTGTGCGAACGTCAGACAGGCGAGCCTTGCGGTGTTTGCAGAACCTGCAGAATGATAGCCGACGGAGCTCACCCTGACGTTATGGTGGCAAAGGCAAACAGCAACGGCAACTACATCGTTGACGATTCTATCAGACCTATAGTTGCGGAAGCTCCCGTTGCACCGAACGAGGCGAGAATGAAAGTATACATAATTCCCGACCTTGACTTGTCGGTGAACACTGTTATTCAGGTGCAGAACATTCTGCTTAAAGTCATAGAAGAACCGCCTGAGCATACCGCTATAATACTTACGGCGAGAAGCAAGGAAATTTTTCTGCCTACCATAATCTCACGAGTGCTTTCCCTTGGCATGACCTCTGTCACGGAGGCGGAGAGCATGGCGTGTTTGCAGGAGAAATATCCTGCCGTTGCCCCTGCGCTCATAAGCGAAGCTGTTTCAGCAGGGCGTGGAAATATCGGCAGATGTGTCGAGTATCTTGAACACTCCCAGTTTTTTGACAGCGTGAAGCTTGCAAGAGGTCTGTGCGACGCAATGTGCGGCGGAAACGAATATGACGTTTTGAAAACGCTATTTGTGGCAGACGGCAAAAAAACGTTGCTGAGAGAGGGGCTGAGCCTTTTTCAGGAGATACTCCGTGACAGTGCGGCATTCAGACTCGGGGGAGAAAGTGAAAAGTCTGTGAGCTGTGCGAAAGAGGGTGCAAAGACGCTCAGCAGAAGCCTTTCCTCAGATCAGGCGGTCAGGCTTTACGATATAGTTTCTGACTACATAGGCAGGATAGACGCAAACTGCAACATAAGCCTGACTATAAACAGTCTGGCAGGACAGATATATTCTGTCACAGGAAAGTAGCTGACGGCTTGCGGCTGTGTTACAAAAAATTGCAGGGTGAACAGTTCACCCGCTTGGATACAGATCTGGCACAGCGGTCTTGCCGTGATATATATTTGAAAGGAAAAAGAGATGTTAAAAATAATCGGAGTACGCTTTAAAAGCGTTGGCAAGATATACTACTTCGACCCAAAAGACTATGACGTGAAAATGGGCGACAAAGTTATCGTTGAGACCGCAAGGGGCGTTGAATGTGGTGAAGTTGCGCTTGTGGACAGGGAAATAGACGAAACAAGATTCACAAACCCCGTAAAAGGCATTATAAGGCTTGCCACCCCTAACGATATGAAAACAATCGAAAAAAACAGACAAAAGGAAAAGGACGCTTTCAAGATATGCGAGCAGAAGATAGCCGCTCACAAGCTGAAAATGAATCTTATCGACGTTGAATGTACTTTTGACAACAACAAGCTTCTTTTCTATTTTACCGCCGAGAGCAGAGTTGACTTCCGTGAGCTTGTAAAAGACCTTGCCGCGGTATTCAGAACGAGGATAGAGCTTCGTCAGATAGGCGTTCGTGACGAGGCAAAAATGCTTGGTGGTCTTGGCATCTGCGGACAGCCTTTCTGCTGTTCAAGATTTTTGGGAGAGTTCCAGCCTGTTTCTATTAAAATGGCTAAGGAGCAGGGCTTGTCACTTAACCCTACAAAGATCTCAGGCACTTGCGGAAGACTTATGTGCTGTCTGAAATACGAGCAGGACAGCTATGAGGATCTTCTCAAGCACACACCAAAGGTGGGCGCTATCGTAAAAACGGCTGACGGAAAGGGCGTTGTTGAGGAAGTAAATCTGCTCACAGGCAAGCTGAGAGTTAAAATGGATAAAAACGACAATGTTGTTGTGGTGAAGAAAGACGATATTGAGGTAATAAAGGATTCTGTTATAAGGCTCGACCGTGACGAGATAAAGGCTCTCAAGGGTCTTGAGGGCAAGTAATTTCAGCGCTTTGCACGAGCGATCACCGCAACATAAACGGGCTGTGGGGGGCTCCAGCCCCTACACAAATCGGCGCAGCATTTTTATATATCAGCAAATCATCAGATAAATATGAAGAAAGGAACGTCCATATGGCAAAGGTGAAAACTTCGTATGTGTGCAGTCAATGCGGATATGAAACTTCAAAATGGAACGGCAAATGCCCTAACTGCGGCGAATGGAACACCTTTGAGGAGGTCGAGCTTGCAGTCAGGGCGGGCGGTGCAAAGTCTAAGCCCACGACTGTCAGGGATATTTCCGACAAGATAGTTGGCATAGGCGGTGTTGACGCAAGCTACAACGAGATACGTTATGCAACGGGGCTGAAAGAGCTTGACAGAGTGCTTGGAGGAGGGCTTGTGAAAGGCTCTCTGGTGCTTCTGGGCGGTGAACCGGGCATAGGAAAATCCACAATGCTTTTGCAGATATGTCAGTATTTAGGGCAAGACCACACCATACTTTATGTATCTGGAGAGGAGTCTGTACGGCAAATAAAGCTTCGTGCAAACAGGCTTCATGTTGATTCTGAAAATCTGTATCTTCTTGCAGACAATGACTGCGAGCAGATATGCTCTGTGATAGTAAAAGAAAAGCCTGAGATAGTCATAATCGACTCTATCCAGACCATGAACATAAGCGGAATATCCTCAGCGCAGGGGTCTGTGACGCAGGTAAGAGAATGTACAAATATGTTCATGCGGACGGCAAAGTCAGAAGAGATACCAATGTTCATAGTAGGTCACGTCAACAAGGACGGTGCTATCGCAGGACCAAAGGTCATGGAACACATTGTTGACTGCGTGCTGTATTTTGAGGGCCAGCGAAATCTCACCTACAGGATACTGCGAGCCATAAAAAACCGTTTTGGCTCAACGAATGAGATAGGTATGTTTGAAATGGCTGACAGCGGTCTGCTGGAAGTTGAAAATCCCTCTATGATGTTTTTGGAGGGCAGACCGACAGACGCTTCGGGAACTTGCGTTGCCTGCATAATGGAGGGCACAAGGCCTGTTATGGCGGAAGTTCAGGCACTTGTGTGCAAGAGCGTGCTTGCCTCCCCAAGACGTACTGCCACGGGCTTTGACTACTACAGAATGGCGATAATAATAGCTGTGCTTGAAAAGCGGCTTGGCTATTTTTTCGGTGGGCTGGACGTTTACATCAACATTGTAGGCGGATTAAAGCTTGATGACACTGCGGCTGACCTATCGGTGGCGTTGGCGCTTTATTCGGGGCTGACAGACAAGGTTATAAGCGACAAGCTTATCGCCCTTGGCGAGATAGGCTTAGGTGGAGAGCTTAGGAGCATTTCCCACTGTGAACAGCGCCTTGCGGAGTGCGAACGAATGGGCTTTGAAACTTGTATCGTTCCTGCACATTCGCTGAAAAGCGTTGACACAAGCAAGTTCTCAATGAAAATAATCGGTGTGCGCTCAATAAGAGAAGCGTTCAAAGCTATAGGCTGATAAGCTGATACAGAACAACACAAAACGGACGGAAGACCAAATCTTCCGCCCGTTATTTTTCTGTCTTATGTAGAAGCCGCATGCTCTCCCATAATATCGCTTCTGAGAAGCCCATAGATGTTGAAATCTGTATAGATGTTCACAAACTTTGCCTGACGCTTTGTTCCCTCACAGGTAAAGCCGCATTTTTCCATTACTCTGTTTGAAGCCACGTTCACCGTCATGACCTCAGCTTCAAGCCTTTGAATGCCTGTTTCCTCAAAGCAAAATCTGATCACACGCCTGAGAGCCTCGGTGACAAAGCCCATGTTCTGATACGCCGCCGAGATTCGATAGCCTATCATTGCCTGTCTGTCATTCTCGATATTGAAGAGATTTACCTCCCCTGCCAACCTATGATTTTTCTTTAGCTCTATCCCCCAGCTTATATGATCCTTTTTGCCGTTGTTAAGAGTGCGTCCGAAAAAAAGTGATGGCTCTCTTTCCTGCCTTGTCATGTTTCTTCCCCAATATTTGTAAAGGCTCTCGTCAGCCATATATGTTTTCATATCCTCTGCGTCAGTAGCGGTCTTCGCCCTGAGTATGAGTCTTTCTGTTTCCAGCACAGGAAAATGAGAAAAATAATAGTCCATATCCTGCAAAATAAACACTCTCCCCTGCTTATATAATAAAAATTCCCAAGTCTACTAAAATTATAACATAAAACCTAGCAAAAATCAAGCGTTTTTAAGCGAAATACACAAAAAAGCAGAAAACGCCCCGAAACAAGTTCGGGACGCTCTCTGTTCTATAATCTGGAGAATTAGAAATCAACTTCTGTATCGTAGTAGCAGCACTTGAGGAGCTTTTCCATTTCTTCCTGTGAAGGCTGACGTGGGTTAGAACCTGTGCAAGCGTCTGCGATAGCGTTCTTAGCGATCTCAGGGAGTCTCTCAAGGAATACGTTCTCAGGAACGAATCCCTGCTCACATGGATAGCTGTCTGTACCATAGTTCTTGATGCAGTGAGGAATGTTGAGCTTATCATTCATGCCTCTTACATACTCGATGAGGAGCTTTACCTTCTCGTCATCGTTTGAACCGCCCAGGTGCATATAATCAGCGATAACGCCATATCTCTTCTTAGCTGTTTCGTCCTTAGCATTGAATGCGATTACCTTTGGCAGATACATTGCATTAGCTGCGCCGTGGATAATGTGTGCGCCATAGTCAGCGAAAGCTGCGCCTGTCTTATGAGCCATTGAGTGAACGATACCAAGCAGAGCGTTTGAGAATGCCATACCTGCAAGACACTGAGCGTCGTGCATTCTATCTCTTGCGCCCATATTGCCGTTGTAAGAATCAATGAGATCCTTCTGGATCATTTCGATAGCGTGGATAGCAAGCGGATCTGTATATGCACAGTTTGCTGTTGAAACATAAGCTTCGATAGCGTGTGTCAGAGCGTCCATACCTGTATGAGCTGTCAGCTTCTGTGGCATTGTTTCTGCAAGGTCAGGGTCAACGATAGCTACATCTGGTGTGATCTCAAAGTCAGCGATAGGATACTTGATACCCTTGTCATAATCTGTGATGATAGAGAATGCTGTTACCTCAGTAGCTGTACCTGATGTTGAAGAAATTGCACAGAAGTGTGCTTTCTTTCTCAGCTCAGGGATACCGAATACCTTACACATATCTTCAAATGTGCAGTCAGGATACTCATACTTGATCCACATAGCCTTTGCAGCGTCGATAGGTGAGCCGCCGCCCATTGCTACGATCCAATCAGGCTCAAATTCGAGCATGACCTTTGCACCGTTCATAACTGTTGTTACAGAAGGGTCTGGCTCTACGCCCTCAAGAAGCTTAACTTCCATACCGGCCTCTTTCAGATAAGCTTCTGCTTTCTGGAGAAAACCGTTTCTCTTCATTGAGCCGCCGCCGACTACGATGATAGCTTTCTTACCTTTCAGTGTTTTCAGGTTCTCCAATGCTCCCTTGCCGTGATAAAGGTCTCTTGGTAATGTAAATCTCATTTCTAATTCCTCCTATATGTAATGTAATAATGTGTTCAAAGAGGTTTGTGTAAATCTCACACAAATTCTCTCTTTGCTTGATTTTAATTATACAAAATGTCAATGAACTATTCTAACATAATCTATGAATATTCTATTAATTATTAACTTTTACATAGCATATATAAGTATGTGCATACAGCTAAATGTACATATGAATGTGTAAAATAGGTGAAAAAAATATCACAATTACATGAAAAATCACGATTTTGTTTGCACTATATGGAATTTTGCAGTGCTTATTTCGTTTTCTTTTGTTAATAAATTATACATTTGTGAGTGTAGAAATATTCCTGTTTATGAAGATAAAAAAATTCATAAAAAATTTGCTTAAGCTATTGAAATATGCGAAAAAATATGCTATAATATATTGGTATTGTATTGTATCCTCCCATGATGGAGGAATAATAACAAGGAGGAAATTTAATATGAAAACAAAGGTCAACACAAAATCATTGGTGATACTGGGATTGATGACAGCTCTCACAATGATCTTCTCGTTCACTCCTATCGGTTCTATACCTATCGGACCGCTGGTAATTACTCTCAACGTAATTCCTATTGCCATAGCGGCTGTAACGGTAGGCCCTGTGGGAAGTGCAGTCATTGGAGGAGTTTTCGGACTGCTCAGCTTTTTGCAGTGTTTCGGAATAGGCGTGCCAAGCGGAATGGGTGCAGCACTTGTTGCGATCGATCCGGTCCTGGCTTTCGTTCAGCGATTTGTACCAAGACTTCTTGACGGCATTATCGTAGGATTTATTGCAAAAGGCATGAGCAAGGTAACAAACAATTATGTTTCATATGCTGTTACGGGCTTTTTTACTGCGTTTTTGAACACTGCGTTCTTTATGAGCGCACTTGTTTTGCTTTTCGGCAACACCGATTATGTAAAAGAGCTTATGGGCGGAAAGAATATCATAGTATTCATCTGCACCTTTGTAGGCATAAACGCTCTGGTCGAAATGGCTGTATGTACATTTGTTACAGGTACAGTGGGTGCTGCACTTTATAAGGCAAGGTTCATACCCAGCAAAAACAAAGCGCAGGCATAAATTCACCGAAAGGATAACATACAAATGGTTTTAGCAGTCGATATAGGAAACACTAACATAGTAATGGGCTGTTTTGAAAGCGACAGGATACTTTTTGTTGAAAGACTTTCTACAAATCAGCAGTCCACGGCACTTGAATATGCCATAATGCTCAAGAACATTCTTGAGATACATTCTATAGATATGTCAGATTTCAGGGGCGGCATAATCTCGTCGGTCGTGCCGTCTGTTACCCTCACGATGAAAGAGGCAATGGAGAGGCTTATCAAAAAGCGCATCATGGTGGTAGGACCTGGAATAAAGACGGGACTTAAGATAAATCTCGACAATCCCGCACAGCTTGGAAGCGACAGAGTTGCAGACGCAGTTGCGGCGATAAACCTCTACCCTGTGCCTATCATAATGATAGATATGGGCACTGCTACTACCATATCAGTAATAGACAAGGAAAAGAATTTCATAGGCGGAATGATAATACCGGGACTTAGAACTTCCCTCGACTCGCTTTCGGGCAAGGCTTCACAGCTTCCTTTCATCAGCCTTGTACCGCCTAAAAAGGTCATAGGCACTAATACTATCGACTGTATGAAGAGCGGTATAATCCATAGCAACGCCGCAAGCATTGACGGAGTTATAGAGAGGATAGAAAACGAGCTTGGTGAAAAATGCACTGTGGTTTCCACAGGCGGCGTGGCAAAGATAATAGTTCCTTACTGCAAGCGTGACATAGTCATTGACGATGAGCTTCTGCTCAAAGGGCTTATGATAATCTACAATAAAAACAAACAATAATTTAAAATACAATACACACGGCGTCGGGTAGTTTATCCGACGCTTTTTTATGTCGCTTTTTATATCCATAATAGACAAACAAACGGGCTTCAAACAGTTGCAAATGCCGAAAATGGAGCGTTTCTATTGCTTCCAGGACTTTGTTATGGTACAATCATATGTGCAAAGTAAAACGTTTACATAAAACAGAAAGCAGGAAATATATGAACGCAAGAAAAATATTATGCCTTATGGCCGCAGTGCTTATGCTGTCAGGCTGTTCAAAGGGTGTGGACGGTTCACAGGCTTCATCAAAAGCGGCTGAAAGCTCCGGCAAAACGGACAGCAGTGTTTCAGACTATGATAATACCACCACCGAGCCTGAAACAGACAAGCCTGAATTTGACCTCAATGACAGCGTGATAGGTTTTTCGCAGGAAAGCGGCTTTTATGACAGCGGTTTCAGCCTTGAGCTTACCGCAAACGAGGGCGAGAAGATATACTACACCACTGACGGCACAGACCCTAGGACCTCTGCCACAAGAGAAGAATACACTGCCCCTATCGAGATAAAAGACAGAAGCAATGACCCTAATGTGGTTTCAGCCGTGCCGACAGAAATGATATCGGGAAATTTCAATGAGTTCAGCTTTGGCGAAGGGGATTTCTGGTGCAACAAAAAGGCACCTTCTGACAATGCGGTGGACAAATGCACTGTTATAAGGGCGTCAAGCGAAAAAAGCGACGGAAGCGTTTCGCAAAGCTTCTCAGGCAGCTTTTACATAGGAAGCGCAGAGGAGCATATAAAAGGACTTAAAGAAAGCTGTGAAGCGGCTGGGCATGACCTTGCGGTAATGAACATCACAATGGACTACGCTGACCTTTTCGACAGCAAGATCGGCATATACGTCAAGGGCGATATTTTCAGCAAGGCACTTGAGGACTATAAAGCCAGCGGAGAAAGCATAGAAAACGAAACTGCAAGACAGCTTGACGCAAACTACAAACAGCGTGGCAAGGAATGGGAACGTGATTGTCACATCGAGCTTAACGAGATTTCAGCCGAGGGAAATGTGACGAACGCTTTGTCACAGGATTGCGGCATAAGGATACAGGGAAACTATTCACGCTCCGACCTGCAAAAGGGATTCAGGCTTTATGCCAGAAAGAAATATGGTGAAAAGAAGTTTAATTATGAGGTCTTTGAGGGGCTGAAAAACGCGTCTGATGAAACTATCGACAGCTTTAAGACGCTTACTCTCCGTGCAGGTGGAAATTGTGCTTTTACAGCAAAATTCAATGACACCTATTGGCAGAGTCTTATGACAGAGCTTGACGGCTCAACAAAGGCTTCACGACCATGCGTTGTTTATCTGAATGGCGAATACTGGGGACTTTATGTGCTGGAAGAGGACTATTCCGACAATTATTTTGAAAGCCACTATGGTGTGAACAAAGACGATGTGGTGGTCTACAAAGGCGACGCAGAAACCTATCAGAGCGGCTACAAGCTAGACGAGGGCAAGCTTCCGGAGGGAGAAACAGACGAAGGATATTTCTTCAAGGAGCTTACAGATTTCTTCGCTTCTCACAGAGACTTATCCGCACAGGCAGATTATGAGGAGTTCTCAAAGCTTGTTGACACCGACAGTGTGAGAGATTATTTCCTTGCCGAGGTTTGGATAAACAACAAGTGGGATTGGCCGGGCAAAAACTGGTCAATGTGGAAGGTTCAGAACACAGACAGTTCCAACGAATATGCAGACGGCAAATGGCGTTTCATGTTCTATGACGTTGAGTTCGGCGGAGTGAGCGGTGAAGGCGACGCATGGACGAACACCATGAAAGAGGATAACTACAAGCCAAAGGGACTGCTTGACACGGACACGAAAAATCCTGCGGTTCTGAGTTTTGCTTATCTTATGTCAAACGAAGATTTCAGGAACGATTTCAATGACAGGCTTTTAAAGATGTCTGAGGGTACGTTTGAAAAAGAAAAGGCACTTGATAGACTCGCAGAATTTGAGAGCATATATTCCCCTCTTTATGAGCAGTTCTTTGCAAGATACCCAGAAACAGGCTCGGCTGAAGAAGCGCTTCATGGAGGATATGCTTCATCAGACTGCATAAGAGCGTTCATTAACAAGCGTGATAAGTCTATCCAAAGTATTGTGGACTGGACAAATTCGCAGTTCTGATATTTCACAAACCAAAACGGCAGAACAGCATATGCTGAACTGCCGTTTTTATATGCTCTGATCTATGCCGCAGGAGCGTATGTGAATGTTATTTCAAGGGTGTTTATCTTTCCTGCATAGTCAAGTATTATTGGAGAAGCCTTTGAAAGGTCACCGCCTGCTATCCTTGCGTCCTCAGGCGGTGTGGATACCCACTGGTTCACAAGATTCACTCTTGTGCAAAGCTGGTCGTCAGAGGTCGTATAGCCCTCCGCTAGGGTTTCAACAGCTTCGCCGTTTATCTTTATCTCGTCAATAGTTGCGATATAGTTCGGATAAAGCTTCTCACCGTTTGCGATACCCAAAGCCGAGAATGCAATGCCGTTGGCGTTGTTTGATGACATATCAAGGCTTACTGTGTAAGTTCCCTCACCGTCTATAACTGCGTTTTCTGCGATAACTCCGTCGCTCTTTGAAACCGGATCATACTCGTCACCAACGCTGTAGCATACGGAAAAATCTGCACTCTGATACATTATCCATGCCACCGCTGTGTTCTCGTCAGCCTGCGGTGCGGTATCATCTGTTAGCTTTTCAGGTGCAGCCGCAAGAGTTTCATCAAGCTTCTTTACAGCAGTGGCTCTTTCCTCCTCCACTGTCATCGAGGACTGGTTATCACGGCGTCTTTCATCAAATATCTTTGCCACAGTTTCATCACGCATTTTAAGTTCTGAACGTGAGAAGAAATCACTGCAATCCCAAAGGAATGGTGCAAAGCCGTAGGCGTCACAGTTGTCAAGGAGGTTGTCAATAAACTTGTCAGTGCCTTTCTTTAGGTCACCGCCGTTTGTAAGCACTGCATACTCGCCTATTATTATGCCATAGCCCTGCTCGGAATACTTTGTCATGTTCTTGAAAAGTCTGTTCTGCTCCTCATAGTCTGTCTTTGTTCCCCAATCTGAGCGACCCTTTGTTCCGCAATAATCCCATGGGGTATAATAATGAACAGAAAGCAGAAGCTTATCCTTTGCGGTATCAGTTGGCATCTGGAACTTGTTTGAGCAGGTCATTGTGATATCGGTATTGTAGCCTGCGATAAGAAGAAAACGCTGTTCGTTGTTTCCGCCTGTTGCACGAACAGTGTCAACAAAGGTCTGATTTATCTTGTTGGCCATTTCATAGCACTCGGCTTTTGAAAGCGAGCCTGAGTTTTTGCACACGTCTGTGTCATTGAGTCTGTCACCAAGCTCTTCGTTTGCACCCTCAAATATAAGTCTGTCGGAGTATTTTTTATATCTGTTCGCTATCTGCGTCCACATGGACTTATACATTTCAAACGCCTTGTCAACGTCGCTCTGCTCTGAAGAACCGAACATTCCCCACCAGCTTCCGTCCCAGTGGTCGTTTATGATAACATACATATCATTATCCAAAGCGTAGTTTATTATCTCCTCCACTCTGTCGAGATAGGCTTCATTTATGGTGTAATCGCCTTTTTCATACTCCATTGCGTTTGTCCATGCCACAGGCACACGGAGAGAGTCAAAGCCGCTTGCTTTCATGCCCTTTATCATTTCTTCCGTTGTGACAGGCTGACCCCAGAAAGTTTCAAAGCTTTCAGGGTCGGTGTCTGCGGAATAGCTTTTGTGGCCGTAGGCTTCCATGGTGTTTCCAAGGTTTGTGCCGTTGCCCAGAAGTCTTGCAAGCTCGGTTGCGGTAAGGTCTTTGTTTATACTTCCGTCATCAGAGGTCTTTGCGCCCTCCTCTGCCTTTGAAGAGCTGTCACTTCCCTTTCCACAGCCTGCAAGCAGTGCAGTACAGTCCATGACCGCCGCAGTAAGAAGCGGGATAAGCCTAAACTTTTCCATGTCATTTCCTCCTATTTCATAAATACAAATTCTTCAAGTTCAAAAAGCGGCTTGTTTTTGAAATAATCTGCTATCCAATCGGCAAGCTCATCTGAAAAAGCTGTAGGCACAAAATAGATAGAATGTCTGCCTGTGAGTGACTTGATTACTCCTGTGTAAACTCCGTCGCCTGTGCCAATATCAACATAGCCTACAGGCTCGCTGTTCTCATAGTCATCAGCATAGATCGCCACCTTTGCGACTGTTCCCATGCCCCTGACTTTCAGGGCTATCTTCATGGTCTTTGAGGAAAAGTCCTCGCCAAAATCAAAATACTTATAGCCTATAACATTACCCTCGGTGATGTTCACGATACTTCTTGTAAAGATATCCTTTTCGGTGATAAAACAACCGCCTTTCAGCACGCAGGCTATATCCGCAGGATAAGGCTTGAAAGGGTCAAGGCTGTCTTCAAAGCCAAGCGAGGTCATTTCCACTGTCGGTATCGTTCCGTCAGGGAGAATCTCTATTTTCTCAACGCAGGCACGTCTTGACATTATGGTATTGTTTGTCATTCTGTGATAGAAAATATACCACTGACCATTTATATTGCACACTGAGCCGTGGTCATTTCCACCCGGATAGTCAACGCCGTTGTCTATTATATATCCACGATATTTGAACGGACCTTGTGGCTTATCTGAGGTTGCATAGGCAAGCCTGCTTCCTACACATGGGGAATATATAAGATAGTATGTATCTCCGATTTTCCTTGGGGAGCTTGCCTCGAAGAAGCGCTGTTCCTGCGGTGCGTTGTCGCTGTCATCAATGACCGCTCTTTTGTAACTTCCCTTTTTAATGGTATACATATCCGCAGGGTCTATCTCGTTGAAGTTAGATTCTGTGAAGCCGTAATAAATATACACTCTGCCGTCATCATCAACAAGCACGCCTGCATCATTATAAATGCCGTCATCGCCTGCGTCCTCAGGGTCATATTTATACTGGGAAAGGAGCTTGAAAGGACCTTCGGGCTTATCGGACACGCCAACAACGCCCTTTGAGCCGACTATATAGGCATAGAGATAATACCTGCCGTCTTTTTCTATAACGTCCGGAGCGAACAGCTTGCGGTCGGTCATTCCCTCGGTATCGGACTTATGGTCACGGTCATCACGGGTATGGAAGCTGTGTCCGTGGCAGACCCAATTGTTAAGGTCATCAAGTGGTGCAGACCAGACTTTCAGTTTATAGTCGCAAAAGTCGCTTTGAGCGGCTCTGTCATGTGAGCCATAAAGATAAACTCTGTCGCCGAAAACTCTCGGCTCGCCGTCAGGGATATACTCCCATGCAGGCAAAATGGGGTTTGGCATGAAAATTTCCTCCTATGTTTTTTTCATAACTTGTTTTATCATAAGATAATTATAAATCATACTATTATTATTTTCAATATCCTAACACGCTGTCAGAGGTGAAAATTTGTGCAAAATGTAAAATCGTGCAGACTGTCCAAAGGTGCAAAAAAGCCCGTTTGCGACGGCTTCCGACCTTGACAAAAGAGGGCAAATCGTGTATAATATTAAGTTGATAGTACCCGTATAAAATTATATTGATATAGGAGTGTTTAATTATGGCAGCTATTTCTAAGACTGTTTCAAAAGCAGGTTATGCTAAATTGCAGGAGGAACTTGAATACCTTATTACAGTAAAAAGACGTGAAGTTGCTCAGAAGCTTAAAGAAGCACGTTCTTTCGGAGACCTTTCCGAGAATGCTGAGTACGACGAGGCTAAGAACGAGCAGGCTATCCTTGAATCAAAGATCAATGAGTTAGAGCTTCTCATTTCAAACGCAACTGTCGTTGAGGACGATGATATTTCTGTAAACGAGATAGGCGTAGGCTCTATCATCAAGATAAAGGATATCGAGCTTGACGAGATTGAGGATCTTCAGATAGTAGGTTCAACTGAGTCTGACCCTGACAACGGCAAGATCTCTGACGAGTCACCTATAGGCAAGGCTGCACTCAAGCACAAGGTAGGCGACATTTTCGAGGCTGAAACACCTGCCGGTCTGCTGAAATTCGAGGTCATCGACATTTCAAAGTAACAGACCACTTACAAAACACACGGAAAGGAAAATATAAATGAGCGAGGAAAACCGCACAAACGCTCCTGAGGAAGAGCTTACTCAGGAGGACATAAACAGCTTAAAGAAGATAAGAATGGACAAGCTTGAAGAGCTGAAAGCCAAGGGCAAGAATCCATTTGAGATAACAAAGTATGACGTTACGGCAAGCTGTGCCGAGGCTAAAGCACAGTATGAAAAGCTTGAGGCTGAGCTTAAGGAGCAGGCAGGCGAAGACGAAGAAAAGCTCAAGGAGCTTCTCGAGGCAAACCGCATAACAGTAAGCGTTGCAGGCAGAGTAATGTCAAGACGTCTTATGGGCAAGGCAAGCTTTTTCGATCTGAGAGATAAGAGCGACAAGGTTCAGGTCTATCTGAGAATGAACGAGATCGGCAAGGAAGAATTTGACGATTACAAGAAGGGCGATATCGGTGATATCGTTGGCATTGAGGGCTTTGTATTCAGAACAAAAATGGGTGAGATATCAATTCACGCTCAGAAGTTCGTACTGCTTTCAAAGTCGCTTCTGCCGTTGCCTGAGAAGTGGCATGGTCTGAAGGATCAGGACACTAGATACAGACAGAGATACACAGACCTTATATGCAATCCTGAGGTAAAGGATACATTTATAAAGAGGTCGCAGATAATCTCATCTATCAGAAGATATCTTGACGGACAGGGCTTCATGGAAGTTGAAACTCCAATGCTGGTATCTAACGCAGGCGGAGCTGCCGCAAGACCATTTGAGACACACTACAACGCACTTGACGAGGACGTTAAGCTTAGAATTTCTCTGGAGCTTTATCTGAAAAGACTTATTGTCGGCGGACTTGAAAGAGTATACGAGATAGGCAGAGTATTCAGAAACGAGGGTGTTGACGCAAGACACAATCCTGAGTTCACTCTTATGGAGCTTTATCAGGCATACACAGATTACTACGGCATGATGGATCTCACAGAGAATATGTTCAGGCACGTTGCACAGGAGGTATGCGGCACAACTTGCGTACCATATGGTGACGTAATGATCGACCTTGGCAAGCCTTTTGAGAGAATGACAATGATCGACGCAGTAAAGAAGTATTCTGGTGTTGATTTCTCACAGGTAGCCACAACAGAAGAGGCAAAGGCACTTGCAGACGAGCATCACATTGAATACGAAGCAAGGCACAAGAGGGGCGACATACTCAACCTGTTCTTTGAGGAATATGTTGAGGAGCATCTTATTCAACCTACATTCATAATGGATCACCCTATCGAGATTTCTCCACTTACAAAGAAGAAGCCTGAAAATCCTGATTATGTAGAGAGATTTGAGCTTTTCATCACAGGCAGAGAGATGTGCAACGCATACTCAGAGCTGAACGATCCGATAGATCAGCGTGAGAGATTTGCAGCGCAGGAAGAGGCATTGAAGCAGGGTGACGAGGAAGCAAACCACACAGACGAGGACTTCCTGAGAGCTTTGGAGATAGGTATGCCACCTACAGGCGGAATTGGTTACGGCATAGACAGACTTGTTATGCTGCTGACTAACTCACCGGCTATTAGAGATGTGCTGTTGTTCCCTACGATGAAGACGTTGGAGTGATAAACCCTTGATCTTGCGGGGTTTTCAGCAGGTCTGACCGACGGCTTACGCCAATTTTACGCCAATCGGTCAGAAACTTATAAAAAAATATGATAACATATGAGAGATCACTGATGTTTTGGTTCATCGGTGATCTCTTTTTTATTATTCGGCACTGCCGCCTTTGAGAAGCTTTTCAAGGGTCTGAAATTCTTTCTTTTTGAAGTCGCTCGTGGCGTCGGTGTAGACGTTCATCGTGGTGCTGAAATCTGAATGGCCGAGTACGTCTTGAATCACTTTGAGATTTATGCCCATTTCGCACATTCGCGTTGCAAAGGTGTGGCGGAGGGTGTGACAACTGAAATCAGGTAATAGGGTGACGTTTTCGCCGTCCTGCGCTTCCGAAAGCACTCTTTTGTTGCAGTCGCGAATTATCCTGCGCAATGCCCTGTTGAGATTGTTCTGATTATGTACATTGCCAAAGCGGTTTATGAAAATAAAATCAGAAAAGCCGTCGACTTTAACTTTGCATCTCAGCCCCGCTATATCCTGATACTCTTTCTCCTGTTCGAGTGCTTCCCTGACTTCGCTCATAATAGGCACGCTGCGGCTTCCCGCTTCTGTCTTAGGCTTGTGTATGCTGAACTGACATTTGTTTGTATCGTGCTTGTAGTAAACAAGTGTGTGGTTGACGCTGATAAAGCCGTTTTCAAGATCAACATCGCACCAGCGCAGCCCCGTTATCTCGCCGACACGCAGACCTGTATAAAGCATTGTAAGAAATACAGGATACCAATGCTGATAACGCGGCGTGCTGCGGAGGTAATCAAGAAAAAGTTCCTGTTCCTTTGCGGTAAGCGCCTGACGTTTCTGTATCTCCTTGCCGTGCATATGTTTCAGTTCTCTTATCGCATTGTCGGAGGGGTTCGCGGGGATAAGCCTGTTCTGCACGGCAAGTTCAAGCACTTGATGAAGCACGGTATTTACGTTGTCGATAGTAGAAACTTTTAGCCCGCGTTCTCTGTAAAGCATATTGTAAAAGCCCTTAACGTCCGAATACAGCAGTCCTGAGATCTTGCTTTTGCCGATATAGGGGTCAACGAACATTTCATACATATACATATAGTTCAGCATAGTGTTGTCCTTTAGCCCCATTTTATCTCTCACCCACATTTTGTAGATGTCATTTACCGTGAGGTTTCGGGCGTTAGGCCTTATGCCTCTGAAAACATCGGCAGAGATTTCCTCTTTTTTCTCACGAAGTTCCTGCAGCGTGGGTGCATATATCACGCGCCTTTCGCCGTTCTGCGTCCAGCGGTAATCATAACCGCCGCCCGCACGTTCGCTTTCACCTTTTTTCAGCATAATGCCTTTGCTGTCTCTGCGCCTTTTTGCCATAATAAAACTCTCCTTTCAAAATTCTGCCGACCATCGGCTTTCCGGACGGTCGGCATTTTTCACATTTCTCGCAGTTCAGATAGAATAAGCTCTCGACATATACTCGTCAAACTGCCTGCGCTTGATAAGCCTTTTGTTCCCCACCCACAAAACGAACGGACAGCGTTCGTCTGCCGTGAGTTCTCTCAGCTTGTGCTGACCGATGTTTGAATAAACGGCGGCTTCCTCGATAGTGAGGTTTTGCTTTTGAAATATAGGGACGTTGAGTTCCCTTTCTCTGACCATATCCATAATTGCTTACCTCCTTGGTATCTTGAAAATAATGTATAAGTTAAATCATTGCTTTTTCCGTTTGTTCCAGACTCCATACTGTTTTGGTAGCGGGAACATGCCCGGTTCACGCTTTTTAGGCTTTTTAGGCTTTTTATCTTCCGTTTCATCGGAACAAGGGGCATACTCTTTGAGCGAATCGGCGTTTATGTGATAAAACTTTTTCGTCCATTTGCCTTGCGATTTGCCCTGCTTTCTGATAGGGTATGTTCTGCTTCCGTCTTTTGACAGAATAAGCACATTTTCGTCAGCAAGGGCTTCACCTATGGACTTTGCAGAAAGCCTTGACGAAAAAATATTTCTCAATTCCTTGCCGCTGATGATAAAGCTTCCCTCAAGCTGGTTATCATAATAATGAGGGCCTTCATCTAAATAACGAGGATCTTCATCTAAGCGTATCGCGTTACGAAAATCCTTAATATCGTTAGAGACGTTTTGTGAATTTAAAATAGCGGCGGCTGCTTCCTCGACTATGTTTCGAGAGGAGGCATATTCACTGCTGCGGTTTTCAAGGTGACGCAATGTGTCATCTATCTGTGCTTCGATAGAGTTTTCGATAGAACGGCGCCTTGTGATCATTGTCATATCATCGTTCGAAACGCTTCTGATAAACTCACAAAATATATCGCAGGTGCAAAACAGTAAGGACTTTATAGCATAGTTTCGGTTAAAGCCCGAATACCTCACAGCCTTGCTTTTGTGATTTTTCACATCGCTAAGCCTGCTGTTTAGATTCTTGCTAAGTCTGTCATAGTTTTTGCAGACCCACTCGATAAAACACCGCACCATTTCAAGATACTGATCTTTATTACGGCAAAGCTTGTTGATCTCCTTCGGCGGTATCGGATCTTTAAGATTTACTACAAGACAGCGATTTAGCGTGCTTGAACTTTTAAGCAGATATTCACCCGTCACAAAAAGCATACTTTCATTTTTGATCCTTTTGCCGTCACGGACTATCTGCCCCGGAGTTTGAACACGTTTGAGATTTTCCGAAAGTTTCTGTTCGTTATTCTCTCTTTCTCTGTTGGAATCAGTGCCGCAGAGGTCGTCAATTGCCACGCAACAATGCTTGTACTCGAATATCTTGTCGATCTCGCTTTTATTGCTGTGCAGATTTATAATATTTGGACTGCCCTCGAAATAATCTACAAGCAGTTTGGTTATCGCAGATTTTCCCGAACCCGAATCGCCGTAAACGTAAGTGTTGAACTCAAATCTGCTTCTTTGCGATTCGTCTATAAGTGGCATTATGAATGGCGTAAGTGCCGCCATAAGCAATACGCCGGGTATATTATCTGAATCAAGAAAATCCGATACCCACGGCATAAATTCAGCATTTTGCGTTGACAGCGGGCGTTTAAATTTTGCGAGGGCTTCGTTCTGCGGTGCTATATCAACGCCTATACGTTCCGTATCGCCAATAATGCAGTTGCCAAGCAGGAAGACGTAGTGCGCATTTTGGTCATCACCTATTTTAAAGCGATTATACCCTTGGGTAAGAGAATATCTGATTCGGGGTTCCATATTAAGAATAGCCCCTTTAATAGTTCCCGACAAAAAATCGTTACATGTGCTTTCTCTTTTATTAAATTTGACCTCATTGCGAGGAATAAAGCGCATAGCTTTTTCAAGACCGATGTACGGAATTACCGCCGGGTAGGTTTTCTCGCCGACTTTAAATGCGACCTCTACATAGCAGTCACCTGAGGCAACTGTCGTCAATGACTTTACTTCGTAGTAATCGGTTATTTCTATAAGAGCGTTTGAAAAATGCTCGCCGTGATAGTAGATACCGTCCGGACCTGCTGAGTAGCCCCTGGGGTAATTTTTTATTTCCATAAGTAAGATCCTTTCGAATAATTTAATGTTCACATTATATCACCTTCTTTTTTATGTTGCAAATTCGCACTTTTTACACTTTTTACAGCTTCGGAACAATTTCAGCTATTTTGTATAATAAAAATGTGATATATTTTAGAAAAAAAGAGCCGACTTTTTTCTAAATAAAAATTTTTTATCCGTTTTTGTAATTATAGGGAGGTAATTGTGGTGGCAAAATCAAAATGTAAAAAAATCATAAATTTCAATGATCTAAGATGTGATAGCTTTGACAACACATTATGTAACATTTCTGAGGAAGAAAGATTTGATTTTTGGAATCTTTTGTATAATGATATGTCTCAGAAGATACTGATTACTCCGAAACATGATACAAGTAAAATATGTTGTGATTCGATTCGCGGTATTGTTCCCGTCATCAGCACAAGAAGATTTGAGTTTGACGACGACGCACACACGCTGGTGCCTTTAAAAAGCGAAAAAGATGTCGTCAAACTGTTCTTGAATATAATAAATAAGAAAAAAGCCAAAGATGCTAAGGGAAATGTTGAAAGAATCAAGGATGATCCGGAAAAAACTAAAAAAAATCTTTTTAACTTCATAAAGAACTATGGCTTCTTTTTCCATATTACAGATGATGAGTATATAGAGTATGGTAAAATGATCTGTTTAATAGAGCGATTCTCGATTCTCGTTGACCTGATCCATGAGATCTCGTTAAATCTAGATAATGATAATTATTATCAAACTATACTTGCACTTGTATTAAAATTATTGCTTTCTAAGCCGGTAGAAATAGAAATGCGAAACTATACATACAGATCCTGTGTGCATAACTATTATGATCTAATAAATGGTCCATATCATTTGAAAACAGATAGTAGTAGACTAGGGAGTTGGGGAACGAACAGTGACGATGATAAGTATGGTTCTTATGAAACAAAAATTAGCAACGATGAATTGAATGAAATATTTGAAGAGTGCTTTCCCGAAATTTCAGAAAAAGAAAACGAAGAAGCGGAGAATTCCAAGGAAAACAAAGAAGAATCTGATACTGAGATAATCGAAGCAGAGAATTCCAAGGAAAGCGAAGAAAAATCTGATCTTGAAAAGATTAAAGCGGATTTAAATATAAATGATGTAAACCACGTAGGTTCCCTTTATTATCAAAACAATGCGCTATTTTTTAATTTTGAAAATCTCGAAAACAATATAGATGATCTCAAAATTATTGTTTTTATGAAGCTGTATTTTGAACAAGTTGGGATAGTGAAGGGATGTATAGAAGAAGTAGCAGATATAGAAAATGTAACAGAAAATTGTGCAGCAGACAAACGTATAGTAACCCAACTAGAATATGTCGGCAAACCGGATTTGAAGAAGTTCACACCAAAGATGAAAGAAGCATTGATAATCATAGCTAAGAAGGTTATTTGCGATGAGATCGAGCATAACATAAAAAATATTAGACCGAGTTTTGACTTAGAAAAAGGACTTTCATTAAGGGTGAACACACTTTTGGAGGCGATGTATTATTCTTTATTACTGAATTATAAGCAAGGTCAGGGGTATCGACGCTGCACAAGGTGTTATGAATATTTTCTTATGTCATTAACAGACAATAAGAGAAAAAATTGTGGCAGCAGAAAGGATTATAATAATAAGAACTCTAAATCGCCCGCCTCCAATAAATAGAATCTTCTGCTTGATCTTACCATAAGCGAAGGACATATTATCGCAAGCAGCTAACATACTATATATGTAAATTATAAAATATACTGTAATTTTACTATGAAAAAATAAGTTTAAAAACCACAATGATAAGGGTTCAACCGTTACCATTGTGTTTTTTTCGTAAGTATTTCAGATTTTCTGTCTATATATAAATGGGAAACCGCTGCACCTTTTTTGTCATTTTTAGGATACCTCTCCCCCTTACCCCCATAATTCTTATTTCTAATTTTAGGGAGTTTTGATAGCTGGTATTATATAAATACTGCTTACTAAATAATAGTTGTAAGTTTAATATTTTTATATATTTGTCTGTGACATAAAATTCAAATAGCAAGATAACATGAAATTAATTTGACAAATATTTGTTGAAAATTAATTGTTAGGAGGTATTATCTTGAATATTTATTTCATAGATACGCTGGAACTTACTTACAGTTCCGACTTCGATGACATAATTAAACTAACTAAAAATTTTAAAATGGTAGACCCTAAAAAAGGGGCAGGTAATAAAGAATTTATTTCCACTGAATTAAGTGGCATGGGTATTATAATAAAAACAAGAAGAAGCAGTAAGGCTGAATTGTATAAAAACAGCAATAAGTACAAATTAGTACTTAAGATAAATCCTAATAAATTTTATAAGCCTTATATGAAGACTGAGCATATAAGCAATATTATAGAATTTTGCGATATGGTCGAGCGGTTGGATATGCAGATACAGTATTGTTTTAGCGGCTTGACGATAGATGACTTTGAGATCACGAGGGTCGATCTAACGGAGGATATTCACGGTATCCCTGAGGACAAAATTACTCAGTACATACGCATTATGCGTCAGCTTTATTTGACGCTTGGTTTTCATCACAACAAGAAGCTTGAGGAGAATACTGAGGATTTTGATCCTGACAGTTCATTCAATGCTGTCAATGACTCTAAAAAGGTAGAATTTGTTGTATATAATAAGGGTCACGAAGTTCGCAGTAAGAAGAACAGCAGTGATGAACAGAAAGAACATTACAAAGACACGATGCGTGTTGAAGTGAGGTGCAGGAAAAAGTTTGCGGACAAGCTTTCCGAGAAAGCATACACGGCTCAAAAGCTGGTGGAAATTTACCGCATGAGAATGGAGGTCATAAGAGATGTTTTCGATGACGTTTTTGTGCTTAACAAAGACAGTTGTTTTATATCGCCCTACTGGCAGAAAAAACAGATCAAAAAGTACGTTTCAGGCAAGACAAAGCTTGGCGAAAAGATGAATGATTTTTCAAAGCAGCTTGCGCACGCTTCACGACCTACTATGGAGAGCGTGATAGAGAACAGCGAAAAATGTCAGCGGTCAGTTTCAAAGCTGCTCAGCAAATTTGAGGATATGGGCATTTCATCGGTTACGACAAGCGACAAGGGAACTCCGTTTTTACAGTCGCTGAACACGCTTTTTGGGTTTTCTCCGCCGAGTGAGGAGGAAAAGGCGTTGTATGAATACATACGCAGGAAGTCTAGGGGGAAGGAGGTGTTTTGGTATGGTGGAGATTTGTAGGGATCAAAGGAAGGATCCGTCTGAGATAAGCGAAATGAGGAATACAGGCTTTTCTAAATAGCTCATAGTCATTTTTCTTTAATTGGTAGAAATTTTTGTGGCTTGCCAAAGTTGTTTCTACATACAGATCATTATATGATTATTGTTAAAGTTGCACTAACATTAGCGAGCTTGCACTTGACATTTTAAACAATTTGTGTTAAAATATAATAAATATGTGCAAGAATCGAGTGAAAAAAATGTGGTGTGACAAATGCAAGCATGAAACAAATTCGGAATTTTGTGAATTGTGCGGTGACAAAACTGAAGCTGTTATTCCAACTGAGGTTTATTGGTGTAATCAATGCAAGACACCAATTATTATAGCCGTAAATGAAAAACAGAATTGTGAATGCCCATTATGTGGAGGTCAAATTAATTATTTATCATCCGATTTGCGCCCTGTGTTTCCTGAAGAAAGATTATTAATTGAAATACTCTTAGATGAGCCTATGAAATATTGTGAAACTTCAGTATGGGCAAACAATAATAGATATTACTTTGATGGAAAGCCTTTTGCTATAACGTCAAAACATTACAAAAAATTCTCGCCTGAATACATCAGAGAACAATTGCAAAAATTCAGCAAAGAAAACAATTATGATTACTTTAAGGGCATAATTACTAAATTTATTTGCGCAAATAAGGAAAGGCTAAATTACATAATAGATGAGGCACATTCTTTCATAAAAAAAGAAGCTGAAAAATTTCCTATAGAAAGTGTTGTTCTTTCTTTTTCCGGTGGAAAAGACTCAACTGTAACTGCGGATTTAGCTGTAAAAGCCCTAAGTGAACCGAGTTTAGTTCATATTTTTGGAAATACAACCCTTGAGTTTCCCTCTACCATAGAATATGCTGAACGATTTAGAAAAAATAACCCTAAAGCAATATTTAGAATAGCAATGAATCGCGAACAGGATTTTATGTCTGTATGCGAAGATATTGGTCCTCCAGCAAGAATGATGAGATGGTGCTGTTCAATGTTTAAGACTGGACCTATTACACGTATACTAAATCGCTATTATCGTGATGAAAATATTCTTACATTCTATGGAATAAGAAAGTGTGAATCTGTAAGCAGAAGTAAATATAACAGAGTGGAAGATGATGCAGAATCCGTAAAAATTCAAAAGCAAAAAGTTGCTTCTCCTATTTTCTATTGGATGGATATAGAAATTTGGCTATACCTATTGGGCGAAGATGTTGATTTTAATGATGCATATCGTTTGGGATATGATCGCGTCGGATGCTGGTGCTGCCCTAATAATAATGAACGAGCGCAATTTTTATCATCTATATATATGCCTGAACAATACAAAAAATGGAGAGATTTTTTAATTGATTTTGCTAAAAGAATAGGTAAACCTGACGCTGAAGTTTATGTTGATACAGGAAAATGGAAAGCCCGACAGGGGGGGAATGGAGTCAAAGCAGCAGATGACGTAAAAATTCGATTTACTAATTGTACAGCAGAAGATAATGCAAAGATTTATAGATTGAATCGTCCACTGAATGATGAATTTTTAAATATGCTAACACCATTTGGCCGCGTTTCAAAAGAGCTTGGAAGAAAGCTCTTAAACGAAGTTATAGTACTTGACGTGAAAAATAATGTGCCAATTCTTTCGATTCAGCCTTTTCAACAAGCTGATTATGAATATTCGGTAAAGGTTAAAACTATGAATGTAGCCAAGCATGAGGACTTGCAAAGAATGGTAGGATACCAAGTCCGAAAATTTAACGCTTGTAGAAAATGTCTTAAATGTGAGTCACTTTGTAAATTTGGTGCAATATCAATATCTGGTGGAATTTATCGTATAGATGAGAATAAATGTAAACGATGTAAAATGTGTGTAACAGCAAAATATCTTGACGGCGGTTGTCTTATGGATAAATATTTAAAAACTAAAGAGGATTAGTAAATATGAAATTTAGAGGTCATGAAACGTTTGCCATTAGAAAAGGTTGGCTTAATAAAGGAATAAAGAATATAGAATTAAATTCTGGGGTTTTTCTTGGTGATGCTGGAAATCCAATGGATGTATTGGGCATTGGTGCGAATATGGTGAAAGCCTTAAGATATTGGATGATTGCTACAAAAATCGCAGATGAACCCCATTCAGGTAAGAGAAAACAGAGCCTTACTGATATTGGTGCCACAATTTATAGAAATGACCCCTATTTTGAAGAGATAGGATCACTTGCTCTTGTTCATTATGGATTAGCTTCGAATGAAGGAGATGCAACGTCCTGGTATATTTTTTTTAATGAATTTGATTATATCGAATTTTCAGAAGATGATTTTCAAAGTCATGTAAAAAAATACGTCCGTATGTCAGGAAACAATCTACCAAGCGAACGCTCAATATCAGATGACTTTAAGTGCATTATAAATACATATTATTCAAAACCAAATAGCAATAATAACCCAGAAGATAATATCGAAAGTCCTTTAGTAGAGTTAGGCCTAATAGAATATCTTTATAGTAAAAATAATATCCGCTTATATAAAAAAGTGATGATAAAAGAAGAACTTCTTCCTGATTTAATTGCGTTGGCTATTATACTAAATAATGCAGATGGTAAAAAAGAACTTAAAATAAGCAGCTTATTAAGAGGAAAAAAATCCATAGGAAGAATCTTTAATCTTGATATGGTAAGAATAATTAATATTCTTTATAGACTTGAAAAAACAGGTTATGTAAAAGTGGTAAGAACTGCAGGATTAGATATTGTTGAAATTCTTACAGATATGAAATATATTGACTGCATTCAACTTTATTACGATAAATTAAACCAATAAGTGAAATAGGTGTTACTTATGAGAAATGAAATGATTGAAATTTCAAAAGGATTTCAGTCCTCTGTTAATATAGAATATGACTTTAATGATAAAAAGATAATAAACGCTTTTATTCCTACAAATGCTTGCCTTGATATTATTAATAGTATTATGGTGAGTACTGATGAATCTACAAATACTAGAGCAAAAATACTTACGGGAGCATATGGCAGGGGTAAATCTCTTTGTGTTATGATTGCTTTATCTATTCTCTTTAATTCCAATATAGATTTTAAACCTCTTATTGGAAAGGTAAAAAAAAGCAATGAGGAATTAGCTCAAAGAATAAAAAATTATATATCTGCAAACAAGAGAATGTTGCCTGTGATTATAAGTGGAAATGGCGGAAGCATGACACAATCGTTCTTAAATGCACTTCAAAAGTCATTAAGACTTAATGATTTAGATGATATTATGCCAGAAACTCATTTTCAGTCTGCTATTAACAATATAAAACGATGGGAAAAAGATTATCCAAATACTTTTGCAAAATTTAGTGACTTATTAAATGAGCCAGTCAGCCGTTTTATTGATAGGCTTGCTGAAAATGACGTTAATGAATATAAAAAGTTTATAGCTTTGTATCCGGATCTTTCCTCAGGCGGCACTTTTAATCCATTTTTCAATGGTGATGTTGTTGATATTTATGACAACGTTAATTATGAGCTTAAGAAAAAGGGCTTTAGCGGTATTTTTATTGTTTACGATGAATTTGGTAAATATCTTGAATCTAATATATCGTCAGCAAATGATAGTGAAACTAAGATGCTTCAAGATTTAGCCGAAAAATGCAACCGATCGTCATCACAGCAACTTCACCTTATGCTCATTTGTCATAAAGATATTTCTAATTACATTGACATGAATCTTCCTCAGGATAAAGTCGATGGTTGGCGCGGAATATCTGGAAGATTTGAACATATTAATCTAACGAATAATTTTTCACAAATGTATGAGATAATTTCACATACTATCAAAAAAAATGAATACCTGTGGAAAGCATTTCGAAGCAAAAATGAATCTATTTTTTCATCTCTCTATACCATATATAATAATTCGCCAATGCTTAGTGGTAAAGAAAACCTTGTGATAGAAGGTTGTTATCCTTTGCATCCGGTTACTACATTTGCCTTACCAAGACTTTCAGAACGTGTAGCTCAAAATGAACGAACCCTATTTACTTTTTTAAGTTCAAATCAAAAAAATACATTAAGACAGTTTGTAGAAATTAATAAGGATGAGTTAGCCTTTATCACACCTGATTATCTTTATGACTATTTTGAAAATGAACTTCGCAAGGAATTGAATTCTTCTGATATACACAAGGTATATTCTTTAGCTACTAAAATCCTTAGAAATTTCAACCCTGACTCTCTTTCGGCTAAGATAATAAAGTGTATTGCTGTTATCAATTTCGTACAACAGTTTGAACGATTAGCTCCAACTACAGATGTTATATGTAATATTTACAGTATTGAGTATGATTCAAAGGAAATAATTGATTGTATACAGAATCTTATTGATGAACAGTATATCCTGTATAGAAAGCTTAGCAATAACTTCCTTTGTTTAAAGGAAACAAGTGGCATTGATATAAAAGAAGAAATTGATAAGAGAACACTGTCTATTATATCGAAAAAAACAGAACAAGAAATAATTGAGGAATGTGTAAACGTAAAATACCTGTATCCGATCGCATATAACAATGATAAATGTATCACAAGATATTTTGAGATAAAATACGTAACCTTGGGAAATTATGTAAAGGACGCAAAAAAAGATATGCCATTTGAAATTGCAGGTAAAGTTTATGCTGTGTTCAACTCAGAAAATCAACCTTTTGATGATTTTATAAGCAAAATACATAAAAATCAATCATTAAATAGAAGACATATTACAGTTGTTCCTAATTTTGAAACTGCTGTTACTTCATCTTTTGCAAAATATCTTGCAATAAAGGAATTGAGAGAAGCGGCTGTAAATGATTCTGTGCTTTTTGATGAATATTCACTTTATCTCGATGATTTTAGTGAAATAGTATCAAACTTTATTATGTCATATATTTCGCCAGAATACCAAAAATCAAAGTATTATTATGAAGGCAAAATTCTGAACATAAAACGAAAATCACAATTAAGTGATCAGCTTTCAAAAATCTGTGAAACAATTTATCCGTTAACGCCTATTATAAATAACGAATCGTTAAATAAAGACAAGCTTCCAAGTGTTGCGATTAATAGCAGAGCAAAAATACTATCTGCACTTCTTGAAAATGAAGAAGTATTTGAAAACTTAGGTTTAAGAGGTTCCGGACAAGATGTTTCTTTTATGAGAAGTACTCTTGTTCAAACAGGGGTATTAGTTTGCAACGATGGAAATTACAGCTTGAATCTAATGCCACATGATGCTAACCTTGCTAATGTACTTGGTATTATTAAAGCGTTTTTTAGAAGCACAATTGAAAAAGGTGAAAAAACATTTGATAAATTATACGATGTTCTTATTAATCCTGAACATGGTATAGGATTAAAAAGAGGAGTTATCCCTATATATATTGCAGTTGTTTTAAATACTGTAAAAAAGGATCTTGTTTTCAAACAAGCTGGTAATGACATAAGATTGACTTCAGATTTATTAAACGCAATAAATGAAAAACCTGAATTATATTCAGTTGTGATGGAAGATTGGGATAACAATAAATCTCAATACATAAAGACTCTTGACAACATATTTTCTGATTATATTTATGAAAAAGATAAGAGTTATAATAGTTTTTCATACATTGTAAACGCCATAAACAGATGGTATCTTTCTTTGCCTAAATGTTCAAGAGAAATGACAATTATCTATGATACGGAAAGGCCACTTTTTCAAAATGATCTGAGGTTTATAAATAGTCTAAAGAAACCGATTACTAACTCGAGGGATTATCTTTTAAATACATTGAGCGAAATATACGGAATTAGACCTAATGAAAACCTTGCCAATGAAATTGAAAGAGTTAAAAATTTATTTGATGATAGTAAAAATTCTCTTGTGCGTTATATTGTAAATGTGACATATGAAATATTTGGTAGCGGTGGGGATGAGACTTTCAATTCTGCGCTTGTAGAGTGGTACGAGAAACTAAAACCAGAAACAACACAGCATTTATTTGCGAATAATGAAAATGCTATTCTTAATCTTATTTCGACCATTACAAACGATGAATTTTTATTCGCTGAAAGAATAGGAAAAGCTATTACAGGTTTGCGCTTGAATGATTGGAATAATACTATTGCTCAAAATTTCCGAGAGTTATTTACAGCATTTAAGGAGTCAATAGAAGCTTTTGATAAACAAACAGGCAACAAATCAAATAATACCACACAGCAATTCACAATGATAATTACTGATAATGATGGAATTGAAAGGACGAGATATTTCGAAAAGGTTAAATATAGTAGTAGAGCAAATTTGTTGTATCAGGACATAACTGCTGCTATTGAAGAAATGGGACAGTCAATTACTGAGCAGGAAAAGAGACAGGTTTTAATAGATATTTTATCAAAACTATGTGAGTAATAGAAGGAAGGTGTGGGTTATGGAAAACTTGGCGTATTTTGATAATGCGGCAACAACTTTTCCAAAGCCAGAATGCGTATATACGGCTATGGATGCATTTGCAAGGACTAATGGCGTTAGCTTGGGGCGTGGACAACATGTGTTATCAGCAAGTGCAAGTGCTCTCGCTGATAACACGAGAGAGTTACTACTAGAGCTTTTCCACTGTTCTAATAAAAAAGTGGTTTTTACAAATACTGCAACAGAAGCCCTAAATATCATAATAAAAGGTATTAGTGTACCAGATGGAGCAAATGTATACATATCTCCATTTGAGCACAATGCTGTTACTCGTACTCTGAATTACATATCTCAAAATACTGATTTTAATTTGATTCAACTTGAAACAGATTCAAAAACTTTAATGCTAGATCTTGACAAGATCAAATCGCAATTTGTTGAGCAGGCACCTTTTTGTGTTATTGTAAGTCATATTAGTAATGTAACAGGTTCTATAGCACCAATTGAGCAGATTTTTTCATTAGCAAAAAAATATAAGGCAATAACAATTGCCGATATGTGTCAAAGTGCTGGATTATTAGATACTGATATTAGTAGTAATAACTATGACTATGTGGTATTTGCTGGACATAAAACATTATATGGGCCACTTGGCATTTCCGGATTCATAAGCGCATTTCCTCAAAAATTAGATCCGATTATTATAGGCGGCACCGGGGTTGAGTCGGCAAATCAATTTATGCCTGAAGATATACCAATTAAATACGAAGCTGGAAGTCATAATACTACAGCGATTGCTGGATTAAATGCTTCGCTCAAATGGATATTAGAAGTCGGTATAGATACAATTCGTCGAAAAGAGCAAGAAAATTACAACAGGTTATGCGATATTCTTGATAAACAGAACAATATCAATTATTTTAGACCGACTGACCACGCTGGAGTTGTGTCATGTTTATTCGATGGATATAGTAGCGATGAAATAGGGCAAATATTAAGTCAAAACAATATAGCTGTCAGGACAGGATTACATTGTTCTCCGTATGCGCACAAATATATAGGTACATTTCCCGCTGGAACAGTAAGATTTAGCGTTGGTTTTTTTAATAATGAGTCAGATTTTGAGAAACTAAACGAAATCCTTAACTATATAAATGAAAATTCATAGGGGATAAAAAATTATGAGTTTAAAAGATATAGACGTAAAAATAGAATATCGTTCACTTTTACATAACATAGCAAATGATTTTTATATTCCTGTGCTAAATAAAGCGGTTAGTTATGATAGAGCAGTCGGTTTCTTTTCATCTTCTATTTTAGCAAGCATTTCAAACGGTATAGATGGATTAGCAAGAAACGGAGGTGAAATTAGGCTTGTCACCTCCCCGTATTTGTCAGAAAAAGACAAAGAGGCAATTCGTAAAGGATATGAAAATAGACATGAAGTAGTTAAGAATGCACTTTTAAGAGAACTGCGTGAACCACAAAACGATATTGAACAGGAACAACTAAATTTACTTGCTAATCTAATCAGTGATGGTATACTTGATATAAAAATTGCTTTTACTGAAGACACAACAAAACTGGGAATGTATCATGAAAAGCTAGGATTGATAAGAGATAGTGATGGCAATGTAATTGCATTTTCAGGTTCAATGAACGAATCCGAAAATGCATTAAGTGCGAATTATGAAACGATAGATGTTTTTTGTTCTTGGAAGGGAGATCAAGAACGTATTGCAGCAAAGGAAAATGCGTTTCAATCAATTTGGAACGACACAGAGCCGAACCTTGTAGTTTTGGATTTTCCTGAGATCAAAACAGAAATTATAAATAAATATAAACGTGAAAACCTTGATTATTCACATTCGCCTTCTTATTATAGAGAGCTAATAAAATATACTATTCCTGGTGCAAAAATTCCTGATGGATTTGTGTTTCATGACTACCAAAAGAAGGCGATAGATACATGGGTACACCATAACTATTGTGGCATATTTGACATGGCAACGGGGACTGGTAAAACATATACAGGATTGGGAGCAATTTCAAGATTAAATATAGATTTGAGAGGACATTTAGCTGTTGTTATAGTTGCTCCTTATCAACACCTTGTTGAGCAATGGGTCGAGGATATAGAAAAATTCGGAATGAAACCGATTATTGGCTACAGTTCTTCTAGTCAAAAGGATTGGAAAAATAGGCTTGAAAATGCAATAAGACGACAGAAATTGAACGTAAAAGGAGCGGAATTCTTTTGCTTTATATGTACGAATGTAACTTATTCATCAAAATTCGTCCAGGAAACTATAAACAAAATTAAAGGTGATTGTCTTTTAGTAGTTGATGAAGCTCATAACTTTGGAGCGATAAATTTACGAAAATACTTAAATCCTATTTTTAATTACAGATTGGCACTTTCTGCAACGTTAGAACGACACAACGATGAAGCAGGAACAGAAGCGTTATATTCCTACTTTGGGGATAAATGCATTGAATACACACTTGAAATGGCAATTGATAATGGTTTTTTGACTAAATACCATTATCATCCTATCTTTGTGAATTTAACTGATGAAGAGCTTACAGATTACTATAAGTTAACAAAATCCATTCAACAGTGCATAAAAAAAGGCAAAGATGGTAAATACACTATTACAGAACAAGGAAAGCGTTTAACTTTAAAACGTTCAAGACTGGTTTCAGCTGCTCAGAATAAACTCTATGCACTTCGACAAGAAATTAGCCCATTTGTGGCTGAAAATCATATACTTGTTTATTGTGGATCGGCCTCATTAAAAGATTTTCATAGTGATACATACCCTGTTGATGAGGATGAAATAAGGCAGATTGATGCTGTTACAGATTTATTGGGAAACCAACTTAACATGAGAGTGTCACAATATACATCAAGAGAAGATATTGAAGAACGAAAAATACTAAAGGAACAGTTTGCTAACGGCGACATTTTACAAGCGCTGATAGCAATTAAGTGCCTTGATGAAGGCGTAAACATACCAAGTATCAAAATTGCTTTTATTTTGGCAAGCACAACCAATCCAAAAGAATATGTTCAAAGACGCGGTAGAGTACTAAGGTTATACGAGGGAAAACAGTATGCTGAAATATACGACTTTATTACTTTGCCTCAAAAACTTGGAAATGCCTATTCTGCAACTGAGGCTGAACTAAAAATAGGTCTGGAACTTGTACGAAATGAGTTAAAAAGAGCTTTTGAGTTCGCAAGGCTTGCTGATAACTATGTTGAAGCTGATTTGAAACTTAAAAGAATAAGAGATGTTTATAATATTACTGATGAAATATCAGAGATTAGGGAGGATTTTGATTACTATGACTAAAAATGACATTCCTATTGATGAAAAAAAGACAACCAATATCCTTAGACAGATTATCATTGAAGAAGGTAAAAATATTGGTTCAAAGGGTATTTCTGATTCAGAAATGGTGAAGAAAATCAAGAAAATTATTGAGGAGGAAGTTGAATGTTATTAAATGAAATTACTCTAAAGAACTTTCGTCAGTTTAGGGGAACCCATAACATTAAGTTTTCAGTTGATCCTCAGAAAAATGTGACGGTTATTATGGGCGAAAATGGTTCGGGTAAAACAACTCTTGCACAGGCTTTTACTTGGTGTTTGTACGGCGAAACAGATTTTAAGACAAAATCTGTATTAAATTTATCGTACGCAAATGAAATGCCTGAGGGTGATGCAACAAAAGTTGTTGTAGAACTGAAACTCATACATAAAGAAATTGAATATACAGTGGTAAGAAGTCAGGGTTATGAAAAAGAAAGAACTGGCGATATAAAATCATCACCAACAAGGGTAATTATTCATTATAAAGATAAAAATGGTCAAACCGAAACAGTAAAAGAGTCACAAACGAATTCCAAGATAAAGGAAATACTTCCAAAAGAGCTCTCTCGCTATTTTTTCTTTGATGGTGAACGCATTGACAAAATGAGTGATGAAATTCAATCTGGCAAAAGTGAGGAATTCGCCACTGCTGTAAAACGGCTGTTGGGATTAGATACGTATTCTGAAGCACTAAGGCATATTGGTGGTGATAAAAGAGCGGGCAGCAAAAGTTCTGTAATTGGAAGTTATAATAGCGCCTTTGATGCAAGTACAGACAGTAAGATTGCTTCCTATTCGCAAAGATATGATGAGCTTCAAGCAGATATTAGCAAACTAGAATCAAGGAAAGAAGATATAGAAACGCAGTTACCCATGATAGACACTGAGTGTGAAAAACTTAGCGAGAAAATTGCCATTAACAAAGATGGAGAAAGATACCAGAACGAATGTAATCGTAAGAGAGAAGAGATCAAAAGGAATAATACTTTTATAGATGCATCATCGGAAAAAATTTTATTATCGTTTAGGAATAATTACAGGTACTTTTTTTTTAAAAAACTTGTGTCAGAAGCACTGAGTGTTCTTAAAGATGCTAATAAAGTAGATAAGGGAATACCAGATATTCATGCCAGAACAATCGATTTTTTGGTAAAAAGAGGTTTTTGCATTTGTGGAAATGAGATTTGTGATGGTAGCAAAGAACTGAAAGCTTTACAGGACTTACTTGCTTATATTCCACCTCAATCACTTGGAACAATGATAAGTGCTTTTTCAAATGAGTGTAAAAATAGAACAAGAGGAGGCGAGAATATTTATGAAGCTATACGTGACATTCTTGCCGACGTTGAGGCAAGAAAAGTAGCCAACGAAGATTTACAAGCCGAGATTGTCGAACTCGAAAATTTAATAAAATCATTTGAGAGTATTGGGCAATACCAAAAAAGATTAAACTCTTATAAAGAGGATAAAATAAAAAAACAATCTGAATTAAATAATATAAATACTCAGATAGGCAGTCTTACAAGGGAGAGAGATAGACAAGAAACAGAGCGAAATAAACTTGCATTACAAAGTAATGATAATAGAAAAATTGCTGTTTATAAAGCATATGCTGAAAGGATTTATGAAATTTTGTCACATGATTATAGTGAGCGAGAAAAGGAAGTCCGTTCGCAGCTTCAATCGGCAATTAATGATATTTTTAAAAGCATTTACAAGGGCGGATTGTCACTTGAAATTGATCACAAGTATAATATTCATACAATAATTTCAGATGAAAGCGCATACAGTGGTATAATGAATGATACATCTACAGCTCAGAGTATTTCTGTTATTTTTGCCTTTATTGCAGGTGTTATAAAAGTGGCACGTGATGCAAATAACAGCAACAATTATGATTTGTCAGCAGAAGCATATCCACTTGTGATGGATGCACCACTGTCTGCATTTGATAAAAGAAGAATTCAATCTGTTTGTGAAACACTGCCTAGTATTGCTGAACAGGTAATAATTTTCATTAAAGATACTGATGGTGAAATTGCGGAAAAGTATATGTCTGGTAGAATAGGAGCAAGTTTTGAGTTTGATAAAAAATCAGAAACCGAAACTTGTTTTAAGGAGAGGGGTTAAAGTATGTTTGACAGAGAATATTCTTTTAGAGGAAAACACTCTGAAATGGTTATAAAATTAACGGGCGAGTTTACTTTGACAAGTGAAGACGGAACAAATGTGAAAAAGCATTCTTTGTTTAAGAGAAACTTTGATGTATACCTGCTTGCTCCAATTGTTGGTTTTTTATATAATAGAAAAGCAGATATTGATACAACACCTCAAGGTGGATCGACCAAAATATGGGCGGATATACAGATGAATAATTCTGATGATTTAAACTTTAACTATAAATTAATTATGCTATTAGATAAAGAAAATGAACCGGATCCCGAAAAAAGAATAGATAAAGTTTTCAGAGGAATAAAAAACGAGGCAGATGAGCAACTTTATAATAGCTACGTTCTTGGAGGTGTAGAAGTTTTATACGAGAACTTAATTGATAAATCTTCTGATTATATTGCAAATTTATACGATTTTCTTGAAACGTTTGAAAACAGATATAATACTGACGTAAATGTGGATGATGTTCTTAAAATGGCTCGAAAATTATCATATTAAAGGACTTAACAATGAGCAATAAAGATCTAGCTGTTCAGAATCTTCAAAAAACATATGATAAAAATGGTTTTATTACAAGCAATAATATTTACGATGTTTGTGATGAATTAAATTTATCAATTTTTGACACAGACTATGTAATGAATAGAATTCTATATTTGGGGATTCTTATAACAGACACTGCAGATAAAAACGATAGTTTTGAAATAAACGAAGAAACTGTAGATTATGCTCAAGTTGATTACAACAAAATCTATAATTATTTTCTCTCTAATTATCCTAATATGAAATACATAATAGATACCATAAAGTCTGTTTTACCTATACAACATGGAGAAGTTAATAAACTTATTACTCAAATTCGAAGTGGAAATAATCAGGCAAAAGAAATATTATTTCGAAAAAATATGCGAGCTGCATTAAAGGCAGCATACAACTATAGAAAAAGGACAACAATTTCTTTAGAGGATATTTTTCAAGAGGCTTGTATTAGTATTTTAAAAGCTATAGACTTGTATAATCCTTATGAACATTCTAATTTTACTACATATTGTTCAAGATGGGTAATGCAAAGAATTGATAGATATATAGCTGATCATGAAAGTTTTATTAGGATACCGGTGCATGCTCAAAATCAGATTAATTTTATTGAAAATATTGTTTCAGAAAATTTTTATGAAAATGAGTCCCAGTTAATAAAACTCATAACGACCAAAACTGATTTGACGTACAAACAAACACTAAACATATTGAAGGTTTTTGGGGTAAAGGAAAACAATTACATATACGATAGCTTTGAATCCCTTGATGAAATTAATATTGTAAGCGATGATGATATAGAAGAACAAATTACTGATATTATAAAAACTAAAGAAATATATGCTGCACTCAATCAATTACCTAAAAGAGAAAGAGATGTTTTGTGCATGAGATATGGATTATTATCAGGTCATGAATACACGCTTGAGGAAATAGGTGATAAAATGGATGTAACTCGTGAGCGAATACGTCAAATTGAAGCAAAGGCATTGAGAAGATTACGCAATCCATCTGTGTCAAAAAAATTATACGAATTTTATTAGATAAATTAATAGTATTTTAAATCTTGTAAGATCACCCGCCCCTGTACTGAAAAACACAGTACAGGGGCTCTTCTTTTTTTACCTCTTCCTCAAAAACTCAATAACACTAAACTGTAACCGCCTAATAACATACCGCCCCTAAATAAAAGATCCCCAAGCTGCGGTTCGAGGATTACTCATGTTGCTTTACAGAT